>JAKABK010000334.1 GCA_021796905.1 Actinomycetes bacterium | reverse complement strand
GGGGACCTTCCTTCGGGCGACGAGATCGCGGCCGAGCTCGAGCGCTTCTTGCGCGGTGAGCGTTAGCGGACCGGCCCTCGCTGGCGCTGCCCGCCGCCACCCGAGCCCGCCGACACCGGAGCCCGCCGAAGGGTCTCGTGCCGGCTGCTACCCCTTTCCCAGCACCACGCTCACGATACGCCCCGGGACCACCACCACCTTCACCACGTCCCTACCCTCGACCCACCCGGTGACCGCAGCGAGCGCAGCTGCGCGCACCGCCTCCTCGCCGGCGTCGACCGGGACCGTCACCGTGGCCCGCAGCTTGCCGTCCACCTGCACCGGGTAGGTGGCGCTCTCCGCCACCAGCTTGGCGGGGTCGGCGACCGGGAACGGCTCGTGGGCCAGGGTCGCGGTGTGGCCGAGACGGGACCACAGCTCTTCTGCGGCATGAGGGGCGAAAGGCGCCAGCATCAACACCAGAGGTTCCGCCACGCAGAGCGGGACCGGTCCGCCGATGGTGGTCAGGTGATTGTTGAGCTCGATCAGCTTGGCGATGGCGGTGTTGAAGCGCAGGTGCTCCAGCTCGCCGCGGACCGCGGTGATGGTGGAGTGCAAGAGGCGTTCGGTCCCCGCATCTGCGGGCGCGTCGACCACGGTCGCCTCGCCCGTCGTCTCGTCCAGGAGGTTGCGCCAGACCCGCTGCAAGAAACGCAGTGACCCCACCACCGCCCTGGTGTCCCACGGTCGCGACACGTCGAGGGGCCCCATCGACATCTCGTAGAGCCTGAGGGTGTCGGCGCCGTAGCGGTCGCACATCTCGTCGGGGGACACCGAGTTCTTGAGCGACTTGCCCATCTTCCCGTAGCTGCGCCGGACCGGTTCGTCGCCGTACCACCAGGCGCCGTCGCGTTCGACCACCTCTTCGGCGGGCACGTGCACGCCCCGCCGATCGGTGTAGGCGTACGCCTGGATGTAGCCCTGGTTGAACAGCCGGCGGAACGGCTCCCGGCTGCTCACCTCCCCGAGGTCGAAGAGCACCTTGTGCCAGAAGCGGCTGTAGAGCAGGTGCAGCACGGCGTGCTCCACCCCCCCGACGTAGAGGTCCACCCCGCCCGGGTCGCCGGGACGTTGCGGGCCCATCCAGAAACGCTCCAGCTCGGGGTCGACGAAACGCTGCTCGTCGCAGGGGTCGAGGTAACGAAGCTCGTACCAGCACGACCCGGCCCACTGCGGCATGGTGTTGGTCTCCCGTCGGTAGCGGCGGGGACCGTCGCCGAGGTCGAGGGTGACCTCCACCCAGTCGGAGGCGCGGGTGAGGGGCGGCTCAGGTTCCGAGGCGCCGTCGTCGGGGTCGGCCGAGCGTGGACGGTAGTCGTCGAGATCGGGGAGGGTGACCGGGAGCATGCTCGCGGGCAGGGCGTGGGCGCGGCCGCCCTCGTCGTAGACGATGGGAAAGGGCTCCCCCCAGTAGCGCTGGCGGCTGAAGAGCCAGTCCCGCAGCTTGTAGGTGACCGTAGCCCGCCCGACACCGGCGGACGCCATCCACTCCGTGACCACCCGCTTCGCCTCGGCCACCCGCAGCCCGTCGAGGCTGACCGACGCCCCGGCGGAGTTGACCAGCTCGCCGTCACCGACATAAGCGTCCGGCCATGCCGACGCGTCGAGGCGGTCGCGACCGTCGCCGGCGGCCACCACCGGCCGGATCGGCAGGTCGAGCGCCCGGGCGAGCTCGAAGTCGCGCTGGTCGTGGGCGGGCACCGCCATGATCGACCCGGTCCCGTAGCCGGCCAGCACGTAGTCGGCGATGAACACCGGGACCGGCTCACCCGTCGCCGGGTTGGTGGCGTAGGCGCCGGTCCACACCCCGGTCTTCGGGCGCGCCTCGGCTTGGCGGTCGCGCTCGCTCATGGCAGCGACGTCGGCCCGGTAGGCCGCCACCGCCTCCCTCGGGGTGGCGGCTCCGGCGCACCAGCGGGGATCACCGCCGGCTGGCCAGGAGCCGGGGACGATCCGGTCGACCAGTTCGTGCTCGGGGGCGATCACCATGTAGGTGACTCCGAACAGGGTGTCGGGCCGGGTGGTGAAGACCTCGATCTCTACCTCACCGGCGGGGAAGCGGATCAGCGCTCCCTCGGAGCGGCCGATCCAGTTGCGCTGCATCGCCTTCACCGACGCCGGCCAGTCGAGGTCGTCGAGGTCGTCGAGCAGGCGGTCGGCGTAAGCGGTGATCCGCATCATCCACTGCGTCAGCTCCCGGCGGAACACCGGGAAGTTGCCGCGCTCGGAGCGGCCGTCGACGGTCACCTCCTCGTTGGCGAGGACGGTGCCCAGGCCGGGGCACCAGTTGACCGGGACCTCCGCCCGATAGGCCAGACGGCGGGCATCGAGCGCGGCGGCCTGCTCGTCGGCGGACAGCTCGACCCAAGAGCGGCCGTCCGGGGTGGCCAGCTCACCCGCCTCGTAGGCGGCCGCCAGCTCCGCGATCGGCCGGGCCCGGCCGGCGGCCTCGTCGTACCAGGAGTTGTAGATCTGCAGGAAGATCCACTGCGTCCAGCGGTAGAACGCCTCGTCGGTCGTCGCGACCGAGCGTGTCGGGTCGTGGGCCAGACCGAGTCGGGAGATCTGGGCCCGGTAGCGCTCGATGTTCGCCTCGGTGGTCGCCCGGGGGTGGGTGCCGGTCTGGATGGCGTACTGCTCCGCCGGCAGTCCGAACGCGTCGTAGCCGAGGGTGTGCAGGACACGCACGCCGCACATGCGCAAGAAACGCCCGTAGACGTCGGTAGCGATGTAGCCCAACGGGTGGCCTACGTGCAGGCCGCTCCCCGACGGGTACGGGAACATGTCCATCAAGAAGAACTTGCCGCCGGGTCCGACGTCGACCGTCCGAGGTACGACGAAGGTCCCTTCCGCCGCCCACCGAGCCTGCCAGCGAGCTTCGATCTCGCCGGCGAGCAGCCCCGAGTACCGCTGCGATGGGACGTCCTCGTCGGCCGGCGTCGGCAGGGCATCGGTGGCCATTCCCGCAGCGTACCGAGCCGGCCGGACCCTCTCCGACGCTCCGCAACAGGTCGGTCACCCAGCCGCCGGCGACCACGAGCCCTCTCCGCCCGGCACGACGCCGGGGCCTGCTTCATCGCTCTCCGCTCGTCCGGCGCGCAGTGCCGGGGCTCGGCCCCGGGGGACGGTGG
>JAKABK010000333.1 GCA_021796905.1 Actinomycetes bacterium | reverse complement strand
CCGAGCCAGGGGAATCATGTTCGACCAGGACTGGGGCTACATGCCAGGTGTCTTCCCGGTTGCGTCCGGCGGGATCCACGTCTGGCACATGCCGGCGCTGGTGTCGATCTTCGGTGACGACTCGGTCCTGCAGTTCGGCGGCGGGACCCTCGGCCACCCCTGGGGCAACGCAGCGGGTGCCACCGCCAACCGGGTGGCGCTGGAGGCATGTGTCCAGGCCCGCAACGAGGGGCGTGAGGTGGAGCGGGAGGGCAAGGAGATCCTCACCAACGCCGCCCGGCACAGCCCCGAGCTGCGGGTGGCCATGGAGGTCTGGAAGGAGATCAAGTTCGAGTTCGACACCGTCGACAAGCTCGACGTGGTCAACCGCTGAGCACCCGGGGCTACCGGGCCGGCCACGTCGCCGACGTGGGACGAGGCGAGAGCGGCCGGGGAGTCGAGCGAGAGGAAGGGATCACGAGTGGCTGACATGGAGGACGTCCGGGTCACCCGCAGGTACGAGACCTTCTCGTACCTGCCCCCTATGGACGACGAGCAGGTCAGAAGCCAGATCGAGTACATGATCGGGCAGGGGTGGAACCTGGGGATCGAGCACACCCGACCGACCCTGGCCAGGGCGCTGAGCCACTTCTGGCACATGTGGAAGCTCCCGTTCTTCGGGGAGGACTCGGTGGAGGTGATCCTCTCCGAGCTGGAGCTCTGCCGCCGGGCCTATCCCGACCACCACATCCGGCTGATCGGCTACGACAACTACACCCAGAGCCAGGGGCTGGCCTTCGTGGTGCATCGCGCCAGAGAGGAGGGCTGACGGGACAGCGGCGAGGGCTGACGGGACAGCGGCGAGGGCTGACGGGACAGGATCAGGAGATGAGCGAAGCCAGCAGGGCAGATGCGACAGAGTGGCCGACGCCTCGTTCGACGCGGGCGGCCGCCATCGAGCGGCGACAGGCTCTCTGTCGCAACGGTGCCGCCACGCTCGCACCTCCCCCGGACCGCCCGACCCGTGGCCGGACGAACGGCCGCGCCCAGCCCGCTCTCCTCTCGCCACCGGACGACGCCGGCTCTGCGGAGACCGAGGTGGATCCCGGCTGCGGCTGCCAGCACCCTGCGGAGCGAGGCCGGCAGATGGAGAGCGGATCGATGGGCGAACCACCGGTGGCGCTGACCGTTGCGCACGGTCGGCTCGTCGCCCAGCGTCGACGGGCCGAGCGCTGTGAGGTCGGTCGCGGCGACACCCCCGAGTGCCGGCCGAGCGGGCGGGCAGCCCGGCGCGGACCGGTCGCACCGAAAGTGCAGGTCGTCTCCACCCTGCGGGGTGTGACCGTCACGGGCACCGCCGTCGGGGCGACCGCCGAGGTGACCGGCTCCGATGCCGGGGCCTGCCGGGTCGTGACCGGGACCGAGTACGCAGGCCCCGAGGACTACGCCGAGCTCTGTGACGACGTCCCGGCTCCGGGAGCGGCCAAGGTCGGGGTCGGCGTCACCGGGCGGGGCCAGCGCATCACCGGCACCCAGGTCGGGCCCAGTGGGAGGGTGACGGGTGACGAGTACGGAAGCTCCGTCCGGGTGACCGGAACCGAGTACCTGGGAGCCGACCGACTCGGGACGCTGTCCGGGCGGGCTGGGTCGCCACGTGCAGAGGTGTCGCCACGCTCGGATGTGTCGCCACCGGTCGATGGGTTACCCCAGCGCACCGACCGCGGCCAGCTCGTGACCGGGACGGAGGTGGGTCACAGTCCGAAGGTCACCGGTGACGAGGCGGGGGTCTGCCAGAAGTTGACCGGCACGCAGTACCTCTCGAGCGCCTGGCCCGAGTCGATCTGTCGCACCAGCGCGGCCCCGAAGGTCCGGCTCACGACCACCGCCCGGGGCGCGGGCGTCACCGGCACGGCAGTCGGCCACAGCTCGAAGGTCACCGGGGACCACGAGGGCGCCTGCGCCTCGATCACGGGGACCGAGTACGTGGGACTGGAGCAGTACCAGGCCTGCAACCGGAGACCAGTTGGTGGCCCAGCGAAGGTCGCGGTCATGGCGACCTGGCGGGGCCAGGAGGTGTCAGGCACCGCAGTGGAGCGCAGCGCGAAGGTCACCGGCGACGAGGTCGGAGCCTGCCAACCCGTGACCGGGGATCCGTACATCGGTCCGGACCAGTACGACGCGCACTGCGATCCCGCAGATGCCACGGCGGCGCAGGCCCGCCTGGCCGGGGTCCGACGTGCGTCGATCGTACCGAGCGGAACGCGTGCCGAGGGAGGGAGCCGCGTGACGGGGTCGAGCCGGGGCGCTCGGATCACCGTCAGCGGCACGCCGTACGCAACCGTCGACGGCGGCGAGCCGCCAGCCGGTCGCGGGCGCCTGTCGGGCCCGCGATCCCACGGACCGGTCGAACCCGTCCCCGCTGCAGACGACCTGGGAGACGCCTCCTCCGGCGCACGCCGGGTCGTGCCTGTTGGCCGGGAGCGCTCCGTCGCCCGCATCACCGGCACGGCCGCTGGGGGTGGTCGACGGATCACCGGACCCGTCGACCTGGCCGGGGGGTTGGTGTCGGGCACGCCGGAGTTCCGCTACCGGGAGGACGCCTCGTCGCCGGTCACGACCGCCGGACCGACGTCGGGCGAGACCCGCCGCCGCGGCCGGGTCACCGGGGAGGGACGGGTGGACGGCTTCGTGGTCACGGGTTCGGCGTGGCGCCACAGTCACACCGTGACCGGCACTGAGGGGGCCTTCGCGCGGAGGAACCCCACCCTTCGAGGGGAAGCGCCCGCTGGCGACCCGATCAACAGGCGCAAGCAGCCGGTGGAGCGGCCCGAGGTGCCGATCAGTAGGGTCACCGGCAGCAGCGGCTGCTCGGACAAGGGCCCCCTCGTGACCTACTCCGGCGGGGCGAGGGGATGAGCACCATCGCTCCTCGCTGCCGATCCCCTCGCACCCGGGGTCGGAGATGAACACCAGGAACCGTCCCGGTCGGGTGAGGTCCGGAGGCAGCCTGCCGCGTCGTCGCCCTCCCCTCCCCGTCGTCGGCGGCTCGGGCGCCGACTCGACCTGCGCGATCGTGGCCCCCGCTCGCCCGTCGCCGGACACGGCGGTGCCCGGCCGTCCTGCGCCAACCCCCTCGCTTCGCCGGGCGTGCCGCCACCCTCTCGGCAATCTCGCCGACAACGACCGCCTGCTGACC
>JAKABK010000332.1 GCA_021796905.1 Actinomycetes bacterium | reverse complement strand
AGGGCTCGGCGATGGGGCGGGGAGCCGTGGCCGGCCGGCGGTGTGCAGCCCGACCAACCGCCGCTGCCGCGACTCGATCTGACCCGCCCGGGGCGGACCGGGGAGGACGGCGCCCGGGAGTGGGACGGCGCCCGGGAGTGGGACGGGGGGCGGGGGCGGCCGCGGGGGAGGGTCAGTGCCCCCGTTTCAGGGCACCCCGGGCCATCGTCCGGCCGACGTCGACATACAGGCCCATTCCGCTATGGGCGTCGTCGAGCACGTCCTCGAGGGCGGCGACGAAGCGCTCGACCTCCTCCTCGCCGGCGACGAGTGGAGGCAGCAGCTTGACGATGTTGACCCCATCGGCGGCGACCTGGGTCAGGATCCGGTGGCGCTCGAAGAGCGGGACCACCACCAGCTGCGAGAACAGTCCTCGGCGGGCTCTCTCCAGGGCGTCCCATCGAAGGCGGAGCCCCCGGGACGACGGGCGGCCGAACTGGAGCCCGACCATCAGACCCTGGCCCCGCACCTCGTGCAGCAGCTCGTAGCGGTCCACCAGCGGCTGGAGCGACTTGGCCAGCAGGTCGCCGGTCCGGCGTGCCCGGTCGACGATGTCCTCGTCGTCGAAGACCTGGAGGGTGGCCAACCCGGCGACCATCGCCAGCGAGTTGCTCCCGAAGGTGGAGGAGTGCACGAGCGCCGAGTCGAGCGACGGGTAGACCCGGTCCCACACCGCAGCGGTGGTGAGGATCGCCCCGACCGGTACGTACCCGCCGGAGAGCGCCTTGGAGACGGTGACCACATCGGGACGCAAGCCCCAGTGGTCGTGACAGAAGAAACGACCGGTGCGGCCGAGCCCCGTCTGTACTTCGTCGGCGACCACGAGCGTCCCGCGTCGCCGGCAGGCGGCCTCCGCCTCGGTCCAGTACTCCGCGGGGGCCTCGTAGACCCCCTTGCCCTGGATCGGTTCGAACACGAACGCAGCCACGTCGCCGGCGGCCAGCTCGCGCTCGAGGGCGGCGAGGTCACCGAGCGGTACCGGCACGCAGTCGGGCAGCAGCGGCCCGAACCCGTCCCGGAACTCCCTGCCCCCATTGAGCGCCAGCGAACCGGTGGACAGCCCGTGGTACGCGTGCTCGCAGTAGAGGACCTTGCTGCGGCCGGTCGCCCGGCGGGCGAACTTGATCGCCCCCTCGATCGCCTCCGTGCCGGAGTTGCAGAAGAAGACCCGGCTGATCCCCGGGTGCGACCGGGAGACCAGCGCCTCGGCCAGGAGGCCCGGGAGCAGCGAGCAGTCCATTTGCACCAGGTTGGGCAGGTCGGCGTCGAGCGCGTCGTGCAGGGCCTTCTTCACCACCGGGTGCGATCGGCCGAGGGCGTAGACCCCGAAGCCGGCCAGGAAGTCGAGGTACTCCCGGCCCTCGTCGTCATACAGGTAGCAGCCCCGGCCCGTGGTGTAGCTGCGGTCGAAGCCGATGGTCCGCAGCACTTGGGCGAGCTTGGCGTTCAGGTGATCGTCGTGCAGCCGCTCACGGTCCCCCGCCCGTTGCTCCAGCAAGTGGCCGAGGTCGAAAGCCACCGTCACCCCTCGTAGGCTCGTCGGGCAGGACGATCCTGCCCGCCCGGGAATCTAGGCGATCGGGCGGGGCTTGCCGGGCCGGTCGCCGGCGGGGCGGTGGTGGTGGCAGGCGTCCTCTCGTCGGACGCCGGGGCGCCGCCGCCCGGTTGGTGGGACGGCCACGACCCACGCCTAGAGTTGACGCTCCGTGCGTGGTGCCGCTGCCACGCCAGGGTGTGCAGATGCACACCGGGATGTGCAGAGGAGAGCGCCGTCCGTGACCGACGATCCGGCAGAACAGGCGATCGCCTTCGCCGGGCTCGGCTTGCGCCCCGAGTTGCTCGCGGCGCTGGCGAGCCTGGGCTACGAGGAGCCGACGCCGATCCAGAGCGCCGCCATCCCGGTGATGCTCGCCGGTCGCGACGTGCTCGGACAGGCGGCGACCGGCACCGGCAAGACCGCTGCCTTCGCCCTGCCGATCCTGCAGCGCCTCGCGCCGCCCCCACGGGGACCGGCGCCTGTAGCCCTCGTCCTGGTGCCGACGAGGGAGCTGGCCGTGCAGGTGTCGGAGGCGTTGCACCGCTACGGACGTGAGCTGGGGGTGCGGGTCCTGCCGATCTACGGGGGACAGCCGATCGTCCGCCAGCTCCGGGCCCTCGGCAGCGGTGTCGACGTGGTGGTCGCCACCCCCGGTCGGGCCGTGGACCACCTGCGCCGGGGGTCCCTCGGGCTCGCCTCGCTGGAGGTCATGGTCCTGGACGAGGCGGACGAGATGCTCGACATGGGCTTCGCCGAGGACCTCGAGGCGATCCTCGCGCTGACACCGGGCAGCCGGCAGATGGTGCTCCTCTCGGCAACCCTGCCGGGGCGCATCGACGCCCTCGCCCGAGCGCACCTGCGCGACCCGGAGCGGATCCGCATCACCGAGCCGGCTGGCGACGGCGGGACGCCACTGGTCCGTCATGTCGCCTACCTGGTGCAGCGCGCCTACAAGGCGGTGAGCCTCGGTCGGGTGCTGGACGTCGAGGACCCGGCCGCGGCCCTCGTCTTCTGCCGGACGCGCGAGGGCGTCGACAGCCTCACCGAGACCCTCAACGCCCGTGGTTACCGAGCCGAGGCGCTGCACGGCGGTATGACCCAGGACCAGCGCGACAAGGTGATGGGGCGCTTGCGGAACGGGACCGCCGACCTGTTGGTCGCGACCGACGTCGCCGCCCGTGGCCTCGACATCGAGCAGCTGTCGCACGTGTTCAACTACGACCTCCCGTCGTCGGTCGAGGCTTACGTGCACCGCATCGGCCGGGTCGGGCGGGCCGGCCGGGAAGGGGTTGCGATCACCCTCGCCGAGCCCCGCGAGCACCGGATGTTGGAGACCATCGAGCGGGCCACCAAGCGGCGCATCGCGATCGAGAAGGTGCCGACCGTCGCCGACCTGCGGGCCCGCCGCCTCGACCTGACGAGGGCCGCCCTGCGCGAGAGCATCCTCGAGGACGACCTCGACGGCTACCGGGTGGTGGTCGAGTCGCTCGCCGACGAGTTCGACGTCATGCAGGTGGCGCTCGCCGCGGTCAGGCTCGCCCACACCACCGGGGCGCCGGACGACGACGAGGACGTGCCCGAGGTGTCCGTCCGGGAGGCCGCC
>JAKABK010000331.1 GCA_021796905.1 Actinomycetes bacterium | reverse complement strand
CGGAGCCCGCCCAGGCAACCGACAACCCGAACGGCAGATGGCAAGACGGCTCGTCGTGGCCGGGCTGCTCGCCGGTGCCCTCGTCGTGATCCTCGCCTCGCCCGCCTACGCGGCCGGTGGGGGAACCCAGACCTTGAGCGGGCTGATCTCGAACCTCACCACCTGGATCGTCGGGATCCTGGCCGGGGTCGCCACGCTGTTCCTCACCATCGGCGGGCTGCGCTACCTGACCGCCGGCGGCGACCCGGGCCAGGTCGAGAAGGCAAAGACCGCCCTCAAGTCCGCGGCGGTCGGCTACGCGCTCGCCGTCTTGGCCCCGCTCATCGTCTCGATCCTCGCCTCGCTCGTCGGCGGCGGCTGATGCGACTCCTCCCCGCCTGGCGACCCCGGCACCCGATCCGCCTCGCCGCCGGCGTCGTGTTCGCCGCCCTGGCGCTCGGCACTTCCGGGCACCACCCGGCGTCCTCCGGCCACGCCAGGGCTGGCGGGACCGGGACGACGGTCGTGCTCACCGCAGCTCGGACCGCCCCACCCATGACCGCCGCCTACAGCGCGACGACAACTGCCGGCTCGCAGGCGTCCGGGTCGGGAGCATCGACCTCAGGGACGGGCGGCTCGGGGACGACCGGGGAGGGACCGCCCCCGATCCAGGTCGGGCCACCCGGCACCACCACGCCGAGCACGCCCGGGCCGGGGAGCGGCGGGACAGTGAGCGGCGGCACCCAGCCCTCGCCGGGCCTGTTCGACATCACCGGCCACATCGAAGCCGCCATCGACGACTGGTTCCGAAGCCTCGTCACCGACGCGCTCGACCCGGTCCTCACCCTCCTCGGCCACACCCTCCTCGCCACCCCGAACGTCACGGCCCAGAGCCGGGTCGGCCAACTGTGGCGGATGACCGAAGGCATCGCCGACGCGTTCTTGGTGCTCTTCGTCTTGGCCGGCGGGGCGATCGTCATGGGCTACGAGACCCTCCAGACCCGCACGGCCCTTCGTGACGTCCTGCCCCGGATCGTCGTCGCAGCCGTCGCGGTGAACGCCAGCCTGGGACTGGCCGGTCTCGCCATCTCGACCGCCGACTCGCTGTCCGCGGCGGTGCTCGGCCAGGGCGTCGACGCGGCCAACGCCGCGGTGGTGCTCCGCCAGCTGGTGCTCGGCTCGCTCGCCTCGGGAGGGATCTTCGTCGTCCTCTTGGGCGGGGTCGTCGCCGTGCTCGCCGTGGTGCTGCTCGCCACCTACGTCGTGCGCCTCGCGCTCGTCATCCTGCTCGTGGTCGCCGCCCCGATCTGCCTCGTCTGCCACGCTCTCCCCCAGACCGAGGGCCTGGCCAAGCTGTGGTGGCGGGCCTTCTCGGGAACCCTCGCCGTCCAGGTCGCCCAGTCGCTGGTCTTGATCACCGCGCTGCGGGTGTTCCTCGCCTCGGGCGGGCCGGCCAACCTCGGGATCGCGTCGACCGGCGGGGTCGTCGACCTGCTCGTCTCGGCGTGCCTGTGCTGGGTGCTGGTCAAGATCCCCGGCTGGGTCTCCCGCGTCGTGTTCTCCGGGTCCCGGGGCCGCGGCGGGATCGGCCGGGTCGTGCGCGACGTGGTCATCTACAAGGGCGCCAAGGCCCTCGCCGCGGGGGTCGGGCTGTGAGCCCCGCCACCGGACGCCGGCGCGACGAGGACAGCGGCCGGGTGCGGATCCCCGCCGACGTCGACCGGCCCGACAAGCTGCTGGCGGGCCTGACCGCCCGCCAGCTCGCCATCCTGGCCGTCGCGGCCATAGCCCTGTGGGCGGGCTATGCCGCCACCCGACACCTGGTCCCGCCCGCCGCCTACGGCGCAGTCGCCGTCCCCGTCGCAGCCGTCGCCGCGCTGCTCGCCCTCGGGCGCATGGAAGGCGTCCCCGCCGACCGGTGGGTGCTCGCGGCGTGGCGGCATCGCAGGTCGCCCCGCCGGCTCGTCCCCGCACCCGACGGCGTCCCGGCTGTCCCCAGCTTCCTCGCCAAGGCCGATGGGCCCCACCCGCAGGCGCTGCCCGCACCGCTGCGCCTCCCCCTCGCCGGCATCGACGCCAGCGGCGTGGTCGACCTCGGGCCCGACGGCCTGGCGGTGATCTGCCGGGCGAGCGCGGTCACCTTCGGCCTGCGCACCCCCGCCGAACAGGAGGCCCTGGTGGCAGGGTTCGCCCGGTTCTTGAGCTCGCTCGCCGATCCCGTCCAGGTCCTGGTGCGGGCCGAGCGTCTCGACGTCGGCCCCGCCATCGACGCGCTCTTGGACGCCGCACCGGGTCTCCCCCACGTCGCACTGGAGCGGGCAGCACGCGACCACGCCGCGTTCCTCGCCGATCTCGCCACCAGCCGCGCGCTATTGCGCCGAGAGGTGCTCGTCGTGCTCCGTCAGCCGATGGGCCAGCCGGCGGGCCAGGCCAGCGCGGAAGGAGATAGGTCCGGGCGACTCCTGCGCCGGGCCGCCGAGGCGGTCACCGCCCTCGGCGCGGCAGGGGTCAGCCTCTCGGTCCTCGACGGCGCCGGCGCAATCAGTGTCCTCGGGCGCTGCCTCGACCCGGCCGCGCTGCCTCGACCCGGAGCGCTCGCGGGCTCGTCAGCCGGGGTCGACGAACCGGTCACCGTCGCACGCCCTACCCCCACCACCGCGTCGTTCGGCGATCGGTACCAGGAAGGAGCCGCCCGATGAGCAAGCTGCTCGCCCGCATCCCCCGCCCGGCCGCCAAGCCGGCGACCCCGTTCGGCCCCGACTCGGTCGAGGTCCACCCCCGGGCGCTCCGGGTCGGGGAGGGTTGGTGCCGGAGCTTCGCCGTCACCGGCTACCCCCGGGAGGTCGGGCGGGGCTGGCTGGAGCCGCTGTGCGCCCACCCCGGCCGACTCGACGTCGCCGTGCACATCGACCCGGTCCCCGCCGCGGTCGCCGCCGAGCGCCTCCGACGCCAGCTCGCCCGCCTGGAGTCGGGCCGGCGCGCCGACGCGGCCAAGGGACGCCTCGCGGATCCTGACGTCGAGGTCGCCGCCGAGGACGCCCGCGAGCTCGCCGCCGGCCTCGCCCGGGGCGAGCAGAAGCTGTTCCGGGTCGCGCTCGTCCTCACCGTCCATGCCGCCGACGAGAAGACCTTGGACGCCGAGTGCTCCCGGGTGCGGGCCCTGTGCGCGTCGATGCTCCTCGACGCCCGACCGGCCACCT
>JAKABK010000330.1 GCA_021796905.1 Actinomycetes bacterium | reverse complement strand
CGAGCTGGCCGGGCCGGCGTCGATCGTCTCTTGGATAGTCGGCGGGATCCTCGTGTTGTTCATCGCATTGTCCTACGCCGAGGTCTCGACCATGCTCCCCCGTTCGGGGGCGGTGGTGCGTTACCCGCACCTGAGCCATGGTGGCTTCGCCGGGTTCATCCTCGCCTGGGCCTACCTGCTCGCGAGCGCCTCGGTGCCGGCGATCGAGGCGATCGCGGTGGTCCAGTACGTCGGTCCCCAGGCACCGGCGAGCTGGCACCTTCTCCAGGAGCCGGTCACGGTCTCCTCGGTGATCCACTTCCCCGAGGGTTGGCTGTTCACCGTCGTGATGCTCGTCGCGTTCTTCTTCGTCAACCTCTACGGGGCGCGTTTCCTCGGCCGGTTCAACAACGGCGTCATGGTCTGGAAGCTCGTGATCCCGATCCTCACCTTCCTTCTGATCTTCGCCCTCACCTTCCACTCGAAGAACTTCGCTCCGCCGGCCGGCTTCGCCAGCTTCGGCTGGAGCAAGGTCTTCTACATCATCCCCACCGCCGGTATCGTGTTCTCCTACCTCGGGTTCCGCCAGGCACTCGACTTCGGGGGCGAGGCCCGCAACCCGCAGCGCGACATCCCCTTCGCGACCATCGCCTCGGTGCTGATCGGGATCGTGATCTACGTCTTGCTCCAGGTCGCTTTCACCGGGGGCATCGTCTGGCACTACTTCGGGGTCCACACCAACGACTACGCCGGGCTCGCCGCGCCCTCCGCGGCAGCCGGCCACGTCCTCGTGACCGCGAGCCCGTTCTTCGCGATCATGAAGGCATCCGGGGTCGCCTTCCTGGTCTCGTTCTTCTCCTACCTGCTGATCGCGGATGCTTTCATCTCCCCGTTCGGGACCGGCTACATCTATCTCGGCACCGGGGGGCGGACGATCTACGGGATGGGTGTCGGCGGCTACCTGCCCAAGCAGTCGACCGCGGTGAGCGGCCGAACCCGCATCCCGTGGGTGGCCTTGGTCGCCTCGTTCTTCGTGGCGCTGGTCTTCACCGCCCCCTCCAAGAGCTGGTTCAGCCTGGTCGGGATCATCACGTCGATGACGGTGTTCACCTACATCATGGGCGGGGTGAGCCTGCAGGTGTTCCGCCGCACCGCGCCGGGTCTCGACCGGCCGTTCCGGCTCGGCGCCGCCGGGTTCTGGGCCCCGGTGTCTTTCCTCGCGGCCACCGCCATCGTCTTCTGGTCCGGCTTCGCGACCCTGGCGGACCTCGTCGCGCTGCTGTTCATCGGGCTGCCGCTCTACGTCTGGTTCTTCGCCCCGGCGCGCGGCTACATCAACAAGGCCGCGGGCTACACGATCGGGGTGGTGTTCCTCGTCGCGTGGATCTTGCTCACCCACTGGGGCAACTGGATCCTCACCACCGCGCCGGCAACGGTCGCCAAGGACCACCCGAACTTCCCGCTGTGGTTCATCGTCTCCGCCGTCGCGGTCTACGCCTTCGCCGGGTTGTGCTGGCTGTTCGGCTCCTCCGAGGGGCGCCACCTGATCAACCGCAGCTGGTGGCTGATCACCTTCATCCTCGCCGAGTTCTGCCTGTCGTACTACTCGAGCTTCGGGGTGCTCGCCAAGCCGCCCGCCCCGCTGCGGTTCCCCTACGACACCCTCTGGGCGCTGCTCATCGGGCTGGTCTGCTTCTACTGGGCGGTGGCCAGCGGTTTCGAGACCGACGAGATCAAGGCGATCGTCGAGACCGGCAGCGGCCTGGTGCCGGTCGAGGACTGAGCCGGCTGCCCCGGGGCCGGGTGCGCCCGGCCCCGGGGCCGGTAGGTTGGCCCGGCATGGGGCAGCGGATCGGGATCTTCGGCGGCACCTTCGACCCGATCCACGTCGGGCACCTGGTCGCTGCGGTCAACGCCAGGCACTCTCTGGGTCTCGACCGGGTGATCATGATGGTCGCCAACGTCCCCTGGCAGAAGGTCGGTTCACGGGCGGTGACCGCCGCCGGTGACCGTCTCAGCCTGGTCGAGGCCGCGGTGGGCGGGGTGCCCGGGCTCGAGGCCGGGCGTCAGGAGATCGACCGGGGCGGCGAGTCCTACACCGCCGACACGCTCGAGGAGATGCGCGCTGCCCACCCCGACGCCGAGCTGTTCGTGATCGTCGGCTGGGACGTCGCAGCCGAGCTCGCCACCTGGGAGCGCATCGACGACGTCAAGGCGCTCGCGACCCTCGTGATAGTCAACCGGCCGGGCGCCGGCCGCCCCCGGGGACTGGACGGGTCGGGGTGGCGGGTCGAGGAGGTCAGCGTGCCCAACCTCGAGATCTCGAGCACCGACCTGCGGGATCGGGCGGTCGACGGTCGGCCGCTCGACTACCTGGTCCCCGAGGCAGCGGTCGCCTTCATCGCGGCACGCGGTCTGTACGCTGTCAGCGGATGACGACCATCAGACGATCGGTGCCCGGCTCGATCACCAGCCGGCCGCCAACCGCCACTCGCCAGCAGCGTCGGCGACGCCGGCGTCGGCTCGCATGGGAGCAGTCCCTCGCGGTGGTCTTCCTGGTGGCGGCGTTCGTCGTCACCGTCGTCCTGCTCGGCTTGCAGTGGCTCCACGCCGGGCCGTCCGGCGGGCCGGGCGTGATCACCACTACCAGCGCGGAGGTGCGCTTCATGTCCAATACGGTCCTGCCCGGGTGAGCGCAGCGGCGTCGATCGAAGACGTCCGGGCCTGGGCCACGACGGCCGCCCGGGCAGCGTCGGACAAGCAGGGTCGGGACACGATCGTCCTGGCCGTCGGGGAGATCCTGGCGATCACCGACGCGTTCGTGATCACGAGCGGGGCCAACCCCCGTCAGGTCCGCACGATCGCCGAAGCGGTCGAGGAGGCGGTCAAGCTCTCCGGCGGGCCGGCACCGACCCGCGTGGAGGGTCTCGCCGACGCCAGCTGGGTGCTGATGGACTACGGAGACTTCGTCGTGCACGTCATGTCCGAGGAGGCACGCGAGCTCTACGCCCTCGAGCGGCTCTGGGGTGACGGCGAGGTCTGGGCCTGGGAGGAACGCCAAACCGCCGGGGTGTAGGCCCTCGGGGCTCGGGGCTCGGGGCTCGGGGCTCGGGGCTCGGGGTGCAGGCGTTCGACGGCCGGCCGACGAGGGCGGGTCAGGAGCTGGGGGGGCTGCGCTGGAAGTCGACGCGGGACCAGTGCCTAC
>JAKABK010000329.1 GCA_021796905.1 Actinomycetes bacterium | reverse complement strand
GCGGAGGAGCCGGCGATGAGCTCGGCGAGCTCCGACTTGCCCGAGCGCGCACCGCCGAGGAGGAGCGTGATACGGGGGGGTTCGGCTTCGGGGCACATCACGGTCTCGTCCTCGCGTCGCCGGGCGGCGGGCCCGGGCCGGCAGGTCTCCTGGCTCCCGGATCGCTGCCTCTCCCCGCCTTCCCGCCCTCACGGGCCGTGGCGATCAGTGGGTTCGGCTCCCCGGTCACAGTTGCGGGACAGCGCCGGAGTCCCACCGGCTTCCCTGCTCGAGCAGGCCCCAGCGTAGCGTTACGGAATGGCGCGTGTCTCCTCCATCGTGTTGCTCAACACCGGTCACGGCAAAGGGAAGTCGTCGGCTGCCTTCGGGGTGATGGCCCGGGGATGGGCCCGGGGCTGGCAGGTGGGGGTGGTGCAGTTCGTCAAGGGAGGGAAGTGGAAGACCGGGGAACGCAAGCTCGCCGACCAGCTCGGGATCGAGTGGCACACCCTCGGCGACGGCTTCACCTGGGAGTCGAGCGACCTCGACCAGACCGCCGCGCTGGGCCGCCACGCGTGGGAGGTGGCCGCCTCCAAGCTCGCCTCCGGCGACTACCAGCTGTTGATCCTCGACGAGATCACCTACGCCGCCAAGTACGGCTGGGTGCCGGCCGCCGACATCGCGGCGGGCATCCGCGACCGTCACCCCTCGACCAACGTGGTCCTCACCGGTCGCGATGCCCCCGAGGAGCTGATCGAGGTGGCCGACACCGCGACCGAGATGCGAAAGCTGAAGCACGCCTACGACCGCGGCATAAAGGCCATGAAAGGTATCGAGTACTGACGATGGGGCCCGCAGCGGCAGCAGGGACCGGACCGGCCGAGTGGACCGCACCGGCAGCAGGGACCGAACCGGCTGCAGACGCCGGAGCGGCAGCAGGGACCGGACCGGCGGAGTGGACCGGACCGGCCGCACCCGCCGGGCGGGACGGGCGTCGGTCCTGATGCGCCTCGGCCCGCGCCTGGTCGTCGCCGGGGTCTCCTCGGGGGTCGGAAAGACCACCGTCGCCACCGGGCTGATGGCCGCCCTGCGCTCCGCCGGGCACCGGGTGGCGTCGGCCAAGGTAGGCCCCGACTACATCGACCCCGGCTACCACGCCCTCGCGACCGGGCGCCCGGGCCGCAACCTCGACAGCTGGATCTGCGGTGAGCAGACGGTCGCGCCCCTCGCCGGGCGGGCCGCAGCCGGAGCCGACCTGCTCGTCGTCGAGGGCGTGATGGGGCTGTTCGACGGGGCCGCCGGCGACGGCCCCGAGGCGTCGACCGCGTCGATCGCCCGGTTGCTCGACGCTCCGGTGGTGCTGGTGGTGGACACCTCGGCGATGAGCGGATCGGTCGCCGCGGTCGTCCACGGTTTCGCCACGTGGGACCCGACCTGCCAGCTGGCCGGCGTGGTCCTAAACCGGGTCGGTTCCCCCGGCCACGAGACCCTCCTGCGCGACGCCCTCGCCGGCCTCGACGTGCCGGTGCTCGGAGCGCTCCGGCGCGACCCGACGCTCACCTGGCGTGACCGCCACCTCGGCCTGGTCCCGGTCGCCGAGGACCCCGCCGGGGTGGCCCGCCGGATCGCCCTCCTCGGGGACGCGGTCGCCGCCCAGGTCGACCTGGACGCCGTCGTCGCCGTCGCCGCCTCCGCACCCGGGATCGACGTCGCCGACCCACCCGCGGCGAGACCGGCCGGCAACGCCCGGGTGGCGGTCGCGTCGGGCCCGGCGTTCTCCTTCGTGTACCAGGACAACCTGGAAGCGCTGTCGAGCGCCGGCGCCGAGCTGCTCCCCTTCGACCCGGCCAGTGACGCCGCCCTGCCCTCCGGCGCCACCGGGCTGTACTTGGGCGGGGGCTTTCCCGAGATCTTCGCCGAGCACCTCGCCGACAACGTCCAGCTGCTCGCCGACGCCCGCCGGCGGATCGGGGAAGGGATGGCCACCTGGGCGGAGTGCGGTGGACTGCTCTGGCTGTCCTCCTCGCTCGACGGCCATCGCCTCGCCGGCGTCGTCCCCGCCGACGCCCGGATGACCGATCGCCTGACCCTCGGCTACCGGCGGGCCACCCAGCTGCGGGCGAGCCCGCTCGGGCCGACCGGCACCGAGCTGCGGGGTCACGAGTTCCACTACTCGACCCTCGAGCCTGCCGGCGACGGCCTCGAGCTCGCCGGGCGTTTCGGCCGGGGTCACGCCGGATGGCTCGGGCCGTCCCTGTTCGCGTCCTACCTGCACCTCCACCTCGGCGGAGATCCCCGCCCGGCCGAACAGCTGGTCGCCGCGGCGTCGGCCCTCGCGGCGCCGACGTGCTAGCAACGGTCCGATGCCCGAGCCCACCGCCGACCCGACCGTCCCCGCCGGCCCCCGCTCGGCGCGCCCGGTGACCGGGTTCGGACCCGGGACCCTCGCCGGTGTCGGAGTCGGGCCCGGCGACCCGGCCCTCATCACCCTGCGAGCCCTGGCGACGGTCCGGCGCGCCGACTCGGTGTTCGGTCCGACCATGGACCCGGGCGTCGCCGGGCGGGCCGAGTCGGTCCTCGCCGACGCCGCCCCCGACGTCACCGTCGAACGCCTGGTCTTCGCCATCCAGTCAGACGATGCCGCCAGGGCCGAAGCCCACCGCGAGGCCGCGGCGGTGGTCGCCGCGAAGCTCGAGGCCGGGGAGGCTGTGGCTTTCGTCACCCTCGGAGACCCGAACCTCTACAGCACCTTCCACCACCTGGCCGCGGCGGTCGGGGCGCTCCGGCCGGCGACGTCGGTGCTGACCGTGCCTGGGATCATGGCATTCCAGGACCTCGCCGCCCGGGCCGGGACGGTGGTAGCCGACGGCACCGGACGTCTCACCCTGGTGACCGCAGTGGACGGCACCGACGACCTCCGTGAGGCCCTCGCCGACCCGACCGACGCGGTGGTGGTCTACAAGGGCGGACGGCACCTGCCGGCGATCGCCGGCGTGCTCGCCGAGGCCGGCCGCTTGGAGGGGGCGGTGGTCGGCGAGCTGCTCGGCCTGCCGGGGGAGCGGGTCGTCGCCCTGGACGCCGCCGGAGCCCCCGCCGGGCCCGCGGCGTACCTCGCCTGCGTGATCGTGCCCCCCGCCCGGCACCGCCCGGCCGCCCCGGGGCTCGGCGACGACCAGGAGCCCGGCGCCGCCGGCGGGGCAGGGGCCGACGGGGCCGACGGGGCCG
>JAKABK010000328.1 GCA_021796905.1 Actinomycetes bacterium | reverse complement strand
CCGGGGGGTTCCGGGCCGGGCGAGGGGAGCGGCTGGCGCGCCCGGCAGGTATCGGGGTAGTACCTCTCCCGTGCCCCAACCGACCGACAGCCGGCCGCCTACGACCGGCTGGGACGATCCGGTCGGGCCGGTCACGCCGTCACCTCGGCCGCCGGGCACCGACGGGATCGCCGTCGCCGGGTCCCCACCGGGGAGCGGCGGGGTCGACGACGGTCTCCCGCAGCGGGGTCTCGGCAGGCGGGTCGCGCTCGTGGTCCTGGCGGTCGGCGTCGCAGCCCGGTTCGTTCCTGCCGGTCCGCTGTGGTTCGACGAGGCCCAGAGCGTCGGGATCGCCCGCCTGCCGGTGGCCCAGATCTTCGGGGCCCTCCGCGAGGACGGCTCGCCGCCGCTGTACTACCTGCTCCTGCACGTCTGGATGCTCGTCGCCGGCCGGTCCGCGTTCGCGGTGCGGGCCCTCTCGGGGATCTTCAGCGTGGCGACCATCCCGGTCTTCTGGCGGCTCACCGGCCGTCTCCTGCCGGAAAGAGCCCGCTGGCCGGCGCTGCTGCTGCTCGCCAGCTCCCCGTTCGCGATCCGCTTCGCCGACGAGGGGCGCATGTACTCGCTGGTGGTGCTCATCGTCGCGCTCGGCGGGCTGGCGGTGCTGAGAGCGCTCGAGGAGCCGACCCGCGCCCGGCTCCTGCCGGTGGCGTTGGCGAGCGGGGCGCTGGCGCTCACCCACTACTGGGGGCTGTTCCTCCTCGCCACCCTCGGTGTCGGCCTCGCTCTGCGCGCCTGGCACGGGGACCGGCCCGCCGGCCGGGTCCTGCTCGCCCTGCTGGCAGGCGGGGTGCTGTTCGCACCGTGGGCGCCGAGCCTGCTGTTCCAGATCGGCCACACCGGCACACCCTGGCAGCACGCCGGACCGTTCGCCTCGATCGTCGCGCTCGCCGCGTGGGCCGGTTCGATCGGTACCAGCTCCGCCCAGTTCGTCGCAGTGCCGCTCGTGCCGGTGCTGCTCGGCCTGGTCGCCGTCGGCGCCGTGCGCCACACCCCGGCCCGCAAGCTCGCGTGGATCGCTCTCGGCTCGGCCGCTCTCGGGGGGGTATCCAGCTTCTTGCTCCACGCGGCGGTGGTTCCCCGCTACACCTCGATCGGGCTGGTCCCCTACCTGCTCGCCGCCGCAGCGGGAGTGGTCAACCTGCGCCGCCCCTGGGCGCACCGGGTGCTCGCCGCGGCCATCGCCCTCGGTCTGGTCGCCGGGGTGCTCGACGCGACCGCGCCCCGGACCCTCGCCGGGCAGGCGGCCGGCTTGCTCGAGCGGGACGGCTCGCCCCAGGACATGGTCGTCTACTGCCCCGACCAGCTCGGGCCCGACGTCGCACGGTTGCTGCCCGGCTGGTACATGCAGGAGATGTACCCGACCGGGGCGTTCCCGCTCAGGGTCGACTGGGTCGACTACGCGGCCCGCAACTGGCTGTCGTCCCCCGACATGTTCGCCCGGGCGACCTCCCGGCAGGCGGGCGACCGGCCGGTTTGGCTGCTCGAGGCGAACAACTTCAACAGCTATTTCGGCCGCTGCCAGCAGCTCGCCGGCGACCTCACGAACCTGAGACCGCACCCGGTGTGGCACTACCTCGGGCGGGACCCGATGAACACCACCCAGAAGGAGTACCTGGTCGAGTACCTCCCCTCGTCCTGAACCCTCGGCGGCCGCCCCCGGCACCGCACGGCACCGCCACGGTGGGTCGGTAACGCCCGGTTCACAATGCGGCGATAGACCGGGGACCCGATGGGGAGCCTGCTCTGCGACTACCGGCCGGTCTCGACAATGGGCCGGCGGGTGTTCCCAGCCGACGTGCACGGCACCGGCAACATCCTGCGCGGCCGGGGCGACCGGGTGGTCCCACGCCGCCTCTCGAGCACCTCGGCCGACTTCCACCGATCCCCCCAACGGTGTCCGCATCCAGGTGGCCGGGATCGGCGTGGTCCGTGACACCGACGGGCGCTTCGTGGTACTCGAGGACAACATCCGTTGCCCTTCGGGTGTCTCCTATGTGATCGAGAACCGGCGGATGATGGCCCGGATCTTCCCCGGGCTGTTCTCCAGCCACCGGGTGCTGCCGGTGTCGACCTACCCATCGCATCTCCTGGAGGCACTGCGGGCCGCGGCCCCCCGGGGGTGAGCGAGCCGAGCGTCGCGCTGCTCACCCCGGGAGTGCACAACTCGGCCTGCTTCGAGCATTCCTTCCTCGCCCGGCAGATGGGCGTGGAGCTGGTGGAGGGTCGCGACCTGGTGTGCCGGGACGAGACGGTCTTCATGCGGACCACCTCCGGCGAGCAGCGCGTCGACGTGCTCTACCGCCGGGTCGACGACGAGCTCCTCGACCCGGTGCAGTTCCGCCCCGACTCGCTCGTCGGCTGCCCGGGACTGCTCAACGCGGCGCGCAGAGGCAGGATCACCATCGCCAACGCCGTGGGCAACGGCGTCGCCGACGACAAGCTCGTCTACACCTACGTGCCGGCCATGATCCGCTACCACCTCGCCGCCGAGCCGATCCTGGCGAACGTGACCACCTACCGGCTGGAGGACCCCGATCAGCTCGCTTCGGTCCTCGGACGTCTCGATCAGCTGGTGTTGAAGCCGGTGGGGGGCAGCGGCGGCTACGGGATCCTGATCGGTCACCAGGCGAGCGACGAGCAGCTGGCCGCCGCGCGGGTCGCGATCTCTGCCAACCCCCGCGGCTGGATCGCCCAGGAGCTGGTGGCGTTGTCCACCGCCCCGACCTCGGTCGGCGGCCACCTCGAGGCGCGCCACCTGGACCTCCGGCCGTTCGCGGTCAACGACGGCGGGAAGATCTGGGTCGTCGCGGGAGGGCTGACCCGGGTAGCCCTCCCCGAGGGTGGGCTGGTGGTCAACTCCAGCCAGGGCGGCGGGTCCAAGGACACCTGGGTGGTCGTCGAGGATCCCTGCGGGGACGACGGCGTCGAGGCGACCACGACCAGGCCCGGCCACGGTCCCTTGGTGGGCGCCCGGCCGAACCGTGGCCCCGACCCCGCGGGTAGCGGCACCGAGCAGCGCCAACAGCAGCAGCAGCAGGCGGGGCGGACGGGGGGCCGGTCGCCGTGCTGAGCCGGATCGCGGAGAGCCTCTATTGGATCGGGAGGTACGTGGAGCGAGCGGAGGACACCGCTCGGATCCTCGACGTGCACGTCCAGCACCTGCTCGAGGCGCCG
>JAKABK010000327.1 GCA_021796905.1 Actinomycetes bacterium | reverse complement strand
GGTGACGGCCGTTCCGTCGGAGGCCGGCGAGCGAACCGGAGGAGGACCCTGGTGGCGACGAGCGACGACGAGGTGCACCTGGTGGTGCCGGCGATGCCCGAGTACCTCCGGCTCGCCCGGGTGACCGCCGCCGGGCTCGCCAGCCGGATCGGGTTCAGCTTCGACGAGGTGGAGGACCTGCGCCTCGCCATCGACGAGCTGTGCTTCGGCCTGACCGGCAGTGCAGGCCGCGAGGGGACGGTGTCGATCCGCTACGTCCTCGGCGCCGACCGGTTGGTGGTCGAGGGGACGGGAAGCTTCGCCACCGATGGACGAGTGGCGCTCTCGGAGCTGTCGGAGGTGATCCTCGAGGCCCTGGTCGACGAGCACGACCTCCACGACGGGGAGGGCGGACCGGTCTTCCGGCTGGTCAAGCGGCGCCACCTGGCGCCGGACCGGTGATCCCGACCCCTCCCCGGCGCGACGAGCTGCGGGCCAAGTTCGTCGAGCTCGCTCGGACCTCGGACCAGGGGCTGCGCGACGAGCTGGTCGCCGCCCACCTCGGCCTGGCCGAGTACTTGGCGCGCCGCTTCGCCAACCGCGGCGAACCCCTCGACGACCTGGTCCAGGTCGCGTCGCTCGGCCTGGTGAAGGCGGTCGACCGTTTCGACCCGTCGCGAGGCGTGGAGTTCTCCACCTACGCCACCCACACCATCGTCGGCGAGCTGAAGCGCCACTTCCGCGACAAGGGATGGGCGATCAGAGCCCCGCGACGGATGCAGGAGCTGTACCTGCGCCTCGGCAAGGTGGTCGCCACTCTCGGCCAGGAGCTGGGCCGCTCGCCGACGATCGCCGAGCTGGCCACCGAGGTCGAGGTGTCCGAGGAAGAGGTGCTCGAGGCGCTCGAGGCCGGACAGGCGTACCGCTTCGCCTCGCTCGACGCCCCCGCTTCCGGCGACGACAGCGAGGCGGAGACCCTCGGCTCCCGGATCGGCACCGACGACCCGAGGATCGAGGAGGCCGAGCGGCGGGCGACCCTGTCGCCGTTGTTGCGCCAGCTCCCCGAACGGGAGCGCCTCATCATCTACCTGAGGTTCTTCGACGGGCTCACCCAATCGGAGATCGCTTCCCGCATGGGGATGTCCCAGATGCACGTGTCGCGCCTGCTGGCCCGCAGCGTCGCCCAACTGAGAGCCTCGACCTCCAGTAGAGCTTCAGGCCAGGGCCAGTCCCCGCGACGGGCCCGCTGAGCGCGGTCTCGGGTCCGGGTCGAGCTGGCACGAAGCGTTGCGACTGCTCCTGCTCGTCAACTCCTCGGCTTCGTCGGTGACCCCGAGGGCCAGGGTGGTGATCCAAAAGGCGCTCAGCGCCGACCATGACGTCCGGTCCGCCGAGACCAGCCGGCGCGGCCACGCCAGCCGCCTGGCGCAGGGCGCCGCCGCCGAGGGCCTCGACGTGGTGGTGGTCCTCGGCGGCGACGGGACGATCAACGAGGCCGCCAACGGGCTGGTCGGCAGCTCCACCGCTCTCGGGGTGCTGCCAGGTGGCAGCACCAACGTCTTCGCCCGCACGATCGGCATGACCAACGACCCGGTCGAGGCGACCGGCGAGCTGCTCGCTGCGCTCGCTGCCGGGGAGATCGAGACGGTCCAGCTGGGACAGGTGAACGGGCGCTACTTCTTGTTCCACCTCGGCGCCGGTTTCGACGCGGCCGTCGTCGCCGAGGTCGAGAAGCGGGCGGCTGTCAAGCGCTACCTCGGATCGGCGATGTTCGTGGCCTCGGCCGCGTCGACCTGGGCGGTCGGGGTGGACCGTCGCCACCCCTGGTTCACCTTGCGCCACCCTCCGGCTACCGACGGCGGCCCACCGACCGAGGCCGACGACGGGATCGACGGGTTGTTCGCCATCTGCCTCAACACCGGGCCCTACACCTTCCTCGGCTCCCGCCCGCTCGACCTGCTGCCCGGGTTACGCCTCGGAGCCTACGGCCACCGAGGAGACGGCCACCGAGGAGACAGGCACGGCACCGACCGACCGGGGCGGGGCGGCGACCGGCAGGAACCCGGGGGGCTGGGGGTGATCGTCTTCGACGGTATCTCGCTGCGGACCCTGCTCGGAGTCACCCTCACCGCGCTGAGGGGACGCACCGACCCGCTGTCGAGGTCCCGCCACGTCTGGGCCGAGCGGGGAGCCCGGGAAGTCGAGCTGGTCGCCAACCGTCCGCTCCCCTACCAGGTCGACGGGGACTACCTGGGGGAAGCCGACCGGCTCGTCGTACGCTGCGTCCCCGACGCCTTGAGGCTGGTCCTGCCGTTGACCTCACCCTGAGGCGCTCACCCTCACCCTGAGGCGTTCCGCACGGGGCCGCCGCGGCGGAGCGTGGGGTAGGTCATCCGGTTCGCGCCGGGCACCCGCTGGCCGGCCTCGCCCGATGGGGCCCGGCCGGCGCAGGCACCCGGGTGGAGCCGGAGGTGCTTGCAACCAGCCTCCGGAGGTCCTAGATTCGGCTGGCTGGATGTCAAGGCCACGTAGTACTGACTGGTCATGTACGTGAAAGTTTTCACAACCGCTGGAGGCACCCGTGGCCCTCACCTGGAGCCGCACGATCGAATGGGACATCGACGACTGGCGTGAGCAGGCGTCGTGTCGCGACACCGACCCGGACCTGTTCTTCCCGGTCGGGACCACCGGTCCGGCAGTCGAGCAGATCGCCGCCGCCAAAGCGGTATGCTTCGAGTGCGAAGCCCGTCCAGCGTGCCTGGAGTTCGCCCTCGAGACCAACCAGGAGTCGGGGATCTGGGGTGGCACCTCCGAAGAGGAGCGGCGCAAGCTGCGAAAGACCTGGCTGGCCTCACGGCGCCGGGCGGCGTCGTGAGCAGCACCACGTCGTAGCCGGCACAGGCCGTAGCGGGAACAGTCCCGTAGCGACAACACCGGGGACCGGAGACGGCGTGGACCGGGACCGAGGGTGCTTCGCAGCTACAGGTTCTCCGGGTCAGCTACAGGTTCTCCAGGTCCTCGTCGATCACGTGCAACGGCACCGTCAGCTCCACGATCGTCCCGCCCTCCGAGCGCATGCCGATCGTCCCACCGAGCTGGGTGGTGACCAGGCTGCTCACTATCGACAGCCCGAGGCTGGTGGGCCGCTCCAGGCTGAACTCCTCGGGGAGCCCGACACCGTTGTCGGCCACGACCACCGACAGCTGGGCACCCGAACGGTCGAGCGTCACCTCGACCCG
>JAKABK010000326.1 GCA_021796905.1 Actinomycetes bacterium | reverse complement strand
GAGCACCACGGGGAACTGCTGCTGCCGATCGGCACAGTCTACGACCCGTTCGTCTGCCGCGGCCTCGACTCGTTGGTCTACGGGGCCTACAACGCCAGCCGGTTCGTGGTCGTCGGCACCCCCTCGGGTGTGACGCTCGCCCCCGAGGGCGGCGCCCACCAGTCGGGGATCACCGCGTCGATCGGTATCGAGCTGCCGGGGGTGAGCTTCGCCGAGCCGGCCTACGCCCGGGGCCTCGACTGGCTGCTCTGCGACGGCCTCGACCGCATCGGTGCCCCCGACGGCGATTCGCTCTACCTGCGGCTCACAACCCGGCCGATCGACCAGGGTCCTTTCCAGGCGGCTCTCGAACGCCTCGGCGAGCAGACCCTGCGCGCCGGGGTGCTGGCCGGCGGTTACCTGCTCCTCGAAGCACCGGCACACCTCGGGCCCGAAGCCCCGCTGGTCCGCCTGGTCGGCTCGGGTGCGGTGCTACCCGAGCTGCTCGCCGCGTCCGGCATCCTCGCCGACGAAGGGGTTGCCGCCCCGGTGGTCGAGGCGACCAGCGCCGACCGGCTGTACCGCTCCTGGCAGGCCGAGCTGCGCTCTGCAGCTGCCGCCGCCCGACCACCGGAGGTAGCCGGCCGCACCACCATCGGCCGGCTCCTCGGCAGCCCGGCCAAGGGTGACGGCCGACAGTCGAGCGATCCGATCGTCACCGTCCACGACGCCGCCAGCCACGCGCTGGCCTGGGTCGGTGCCGCCGTCGGCGCCCCGACGATCCCGCTCGGCTTCGACGTCTTCGGCCAGTCCGGGTCGATCGAAGAGCTCTACGGTCACCTCGGTTGGCTCCCCGAGCAGATCGCCACCGCCGCCCTCGGCGCGCTCCGAGGCTGAACGCGCCCGGGGTCGAGGCGGCGGTTGCGGGCCGGCCGGGACAGCGGTTGCGGGCCCGGCCGAGGCGGCGGTTGCGGGCCCGGCCGAGGCGGCGGCGCAGAGCCGGGCTGAACAGCTCCCGTTATCCTCGCGCCCGGTGAAGTCCGTCGTCGCTGCCCCGGTCCCACGTGGGCCCGCCGGCCAGATCGGGCGTCGGCGGCGTCCGGGGCGGCGGTGAGCGCGCCCGCGGAGGTCGTGACCGGGCCCCGTCCGCCGGAGGCTGCCCGTCGGGCGACCGGCGCGACGATCGCGTCGGGAGTGACGCTCATCGTCCTGGCCGGGATCGGAGCCACCTGCGTGGCGTGGGCGACGTCGCGGGGTGTGGGTATCAGCACCGACTCCGGACAGTACGGTTACGCCGCCCGGGCCCTGGTCACCCAGGGCCACTTCTGGAGCCCGCTGGGGGGCCCGCTGGTCGCGTTCCCGCCCGGGCTGCCGGCTCTCCTGGCTGCAGGAAGGGCCCTGGGGGCGAGCGTGAAGAGCGCCGACCGGGCGCTCGATGTCACCTCGATCCTCTTGCTCGTCCCCGCTTCCTACCTACTGGGCCGCGGCGCCACCGATTCCCGGCTCGTCGGGATCGGGGTCGCGGCTGCGTCGGTCGCGTCGACGGCGACCACAGCGGTCTTCACGATGATGTGGAGCGAGCCCCCGTTCATCGTGGTCACCACAGCGGTCCTCGCCGTGCTCGTCGGTTCCGTGCGTCGCCGCCGCCTCGGTGCCTGGTCGGCGGTCGCCCTGGTCGTCGGTGCCTCTGCCGCCGTCTCCATCCGCTACACCGGGGTGACGCTACTGCCGGTCATCGCAGTCGGTGCCTACCTCGCCACCCGGCGCATCCCAACGACGGTGGCGGTCACCGCCGGGGCGAGCGCCGGCTTCGTCGCTGTCGTCGCCAGGAACGCCGCCGTGGGCGGCCCGGCCCTCGGCTACCACCTGGGCGGCGCAGCTGCGATCGGCTCCTTCGGCTTCATCGGCGCCGGCGTCAGCACCCTGGGCGACCTCCTGGACCCGTCTCTCCACAATGGCGTCGGGTGGGTGGTCCTCGTCGGTCTGGTAGCGGGTGTCCTCGTAGCGGCCGACAGGCGACAGGCACGGGTGTTGCTCGTCGGAGCGTTCCTCGTCTCTTGGTGGGCGCTGCTGTTCTACGGGCACCTCAGGGGCATCGTCAACCCCAACACCCGTCTCGTGGCCCCCGCGATCCCCGCAACGGCGGTCGTCGTCGCCTACGGGATCGCCCGGCTCCGCCCCTTGTGGCGGGCAGGCCCGCTGGTGCTGGCCGCCAGCATGCTCGTGGTCAGCTCGGTCGGCAACGTCCAGCAGGCGAGCCTCCAGAGTGCCTCGGGGATCGGTTTCGACGCTCCGTACTACCGCGACTCGACCACGGTCGCGGCAGTGCGGGCACTGCCGCGCTCGGCGCTGATCGCCTCGGACCAGGCTGCGGTGCTGGCGCTGCTGTCCGAACGCGCCCCGATCGAGGAGATCCCGAGCAACTTCCTGTCCTCGGCCCACCAACGGGCAGCAATGCTCGAGCGTCTCCGCAGCAGTTTCGCTCACCGCGCCGGCTACGTGGCGATCGTCATCCCCTCGGACCGCTATGCGACGCTGGCCCAGCTCGACACCATCGGGATCAGCTGCCAGCCGACACCGACACCGCTGTACCACTGCTCGTAGTCGGCGCGGGCTCGTCGGATCGCCGGAGGATGGGTACGCCCGGGAGCGGGGAGGGTCTTCTCCACGGTCCCACGATCTATGGCGGGGGTGGAGCGAGGGGGCCGGGTGCCATGGAGTCGAGTATCTCGACCACGATCTCGAGGCTGGTCTTGGGGTGGAGGAAACACAGGCGCGCAACGGTCTCTTCGCACCACACGGTGGGTACGACGAAGGCCACCTGCTCGTCGAGGAGCTGGGCGCTCCAACGGTGGTAGTCCTCGCTCGACCATCCGCTCCGGCGAAAGAGCACGACCGACAGTTCGGGCTCGCGAACCAGCTGCAAGTAGGGCCGGGAGGAGATCAGCCGGGCGGCTCCAGTGGCCAGGTCGATCCCGGCGTCGACGGCGTCACGGTAAGCGTCGGTGCCGTGAAGGGCGAGCGAGAACCACAACGGCAGGCCCCTGGCACGGCGGGTGAACTGGTAGGCGTAATCGCTCGGGTTCCACTCCTCGGGCGTGCCGGTGTGGAGCGCGTCGAGGAAGGGCGCCTGCTGGGTGTGGACCTGCTTGGCCAAGTGGGGCTGTCGGTAGATCAGGGCCGCGCAGTCCAACGGGGCGAAGAGCCACTTGTGCGGGTCGACGACGAGCGAGTCGGCGTGGCGGAGTCC
>JAKABK010000325.1 GCA_021796905.1 Actinomycetes bacterium | reverse complement strand
CCGTCCGCCGCGTCGGCCCCCCAGCCTTCCCCCACCGCACTGCGGAGGGCGGCGCAGACCGCCTGGGCGTCGTCGGGGGTGGCGGTGCGGCCGGTGCCGATCGCCCAGATCGGCTCGTAGGCGACCACCAGACCGGCGACCGCAGCCGCCTCGACCCCCTCCAGAGCGGCGCGGAGCTGACCGACGACCACGTCGTGGGTCTCGCCGGCGTCACGTTGCTCGGCGGTCTCGCCGACACAGCAGATCGGGGTCATCCCGGCCCGGAGCGTCGCTCGCAGCTTCTTGTTCACCCAGTCGTCGGTCTCCCCCAGGTGCCGGCGACGCTCCGAGTGCCCGACGATCACGTAGCGGACCCCGAGCTTGGCGAGCATCGTCGGGCTGACCTCGCCGGTCCAGGGGCCCTTGTCCTCCCAGTGGACGTCCTGGGCGCCGAGGGCGACGGGGATCTCGTCGGCGTCGAGGACCGTCTGCACCGAGCGCAGCGCGGTGAACGGCGGATGGACGCTCACCTCGACGTCAGCGAGTGGCCCCCGGTCCAAGGCGTAGGACAGCTTCTGGACGACCTGGATCGCCTCGAGATGGGTGAAGTGCATCTTCCAGTTGCCCGAGACGAGCGCCCGGCGCCCCGCCCCGGGCCGTCCGCCGCCGGCGGGGCTCACCTGCCACCACCTGCCGGCGGGTTCCCGTCGGCGTCCCGGGCGGCGGCATCGGCGTCCCGGCCGGCGGCATCGGCGTCCCGGCCGGCGGCATCGGCGTCCCGGCCGGCGGCATCGGACCGGCCGGCGGCATCGGCGTCCCGGGCGCCGGCGCCTCTCCGGGCGGCGTCGCGGAGCGCGGCCAGACCCGGCAGGTCGCCGTGCTCCAACAGCTCGAGGGCGGCGCCCCCGCCGGTGGAGAGGTGGTCCACCCGGTCGGCTAGACCGAAGGCGGCGAGAGCGGCCGCCGAGTCGCCGCCGCCGACCACACTGAAGGCCCGGGTGGAGGCGACGGCCTCGGCGACGGCCCGCGTACCGGCCGAGAAGCGTGGGTCCTCGAAGACGCCCATCGGTCCGTTCCAAAAGACGGTGGCCGCGTCCTCGATGACGTCGGCGAAGCGCGCCGCCGAGCCCGGTCCGATGTCGAGACCGACCCACCCGTCGGGCACGTCGACACCCACCTGGCGGACCTCGCCGCTCGGTGGCCGACCCGACCCGAAGCTGCCCCCCGGGGAGAGCACGGTCAGGTCGGCCGGGAGCAGCACCGTCTTGCCCGAGGCGAGCAGCCGCCGGCACGCCTCGATCCGGTCCGCCTCGAGCAGTGAAGCGCCGGTGCGGTGCCCGGCGGCAGCAAGGAAGCTGAAGCACATCCCCCCACCCACGACCAGGCTGTCGACCCGCTCGGCGAGCGACTCGATCAATCCGAGCTTGTCGCTCACCTTTGAGCCACCGAGGACCGCGACGAACGGCCGGGCCGGATCCTCGAGCAGCGAGGACAGCACCTCCACCTCCCGGGCGAGCACCCTCCCGGCTGCTGAAGGGAGGTAGCGGGGGGGGGCCGACGATCGAGGCGTGGGCGCGGTGGGCGGCACCGAAGGCGTCGTCCACGTAGAGGTCCTGGCCCTCGACGAGGCTCTCGACGAAAACGGGGTCGCCGGCCTCCTCGCCCGGGTCGAAGCGCAGGTTCTCGGCCACGGTCACTCGGGATGGGTCGGCTCCCGCTCCGATGAGAAGTTCGGTGAGGCGCGCCCTCACCGGGGCGAGGTCGTAGCGGGGATCGACCCTCCCCTTGGGTCGGCCGAGGTGGCTGCAGACCGTGAGGTGAGCAGCGCCGTGATCGAGCAGCCAGGTGAGGGTCGGCAGGGTCGCCCTGATCCGCAGGTCGTCGGTGATCCGTCCGCCGTCGAGCGGCACGTTGTAGTCGGCCCGGACGAGCACCCGCTTGCCGGCCGGGTCCGGGAGGTCCTCGAGCTGCGGGAGCTGCATGCTCAGCGGGTCGCTCCGCCGACGAGGGAGACCAGGTCGACGGTCCGGTTCGAGTAGCCCCACTCGTTGTCGTACCAACCGAAGACCTTGACCATCGATCCCATCGCCATGGTGAGCAGGCTGTCGAAGGTGCAGCTCGCCGGCGACCCGACGATGTCGGAGGAGACGATCGGCTCGTCGGTGTAGACGAGGACCTCCGAGAGCGCTCCGTCGGATGCTGCGGCGCGGAAGGCTGCGTTCACCTCGTCGACGGTCACCTCCCGCGACAGGATCCCGGTGAAGTCGGTGATCGACCCGTCGCTGACCGGGACTCGCAGCGCCGAGCCGTCGAGCTTGCCGGCCATCGACTGCAACACCAGGCCGGTCGCCCGGGCCGCCCCGGTGGAAGAAGGAACGATGTTGACCGCCGCGCCCCGGGCCCGGCGCAGGTCCTTGTGGGCCAGGTCGAGCAGGTTCTGGTCGTTGGTGAAAGCGTGCACCGTTGTCATCAGGCCCTTCTCCACCCCGAAGGCATCGTCGAGGACCTTGATCATCGGCACGAAGCAGTTGGTGGTGCACGAGGCGTTGGAGACCACCCGGTGGGCGGCCGGGTCGAAGGTGGAGTCGTTGACCCCCATTACGAAGGTGGCGTCGACGCCGGTCGCCGGAGCCGAGATCACCACGTACGAAGCGCCCGAATCGAGATGCTCGGCGGCTTTCTTCCCATCGGTGTAGCGACCGGTCGACTCGACCACCACGTCGACACCGAGCTGCTTCCACGGCAGCTCCGATGGGCTCTGGCCGGTGAAGATCCGGATCTCCCGGCCGCCGACTGTGATCGAGTCATCGCCGGCGCTGACCGGGACGTCGAGGGTGCCGTGGGTGGAGTCGTAGCGCAGGAGGTGCGCAGCGGTCGCCGTCGGCATGATGTCGTTGGCGGCCACCACCTCGATCTCGTCGCGCCCGATAGCCGCTCGAAGGAAGTTGCGTCCGATGCGTCCGAAGCCGTTGATCCCCACACGTACAGCCATCGTCGTCCTCTCGTGTCGTCCGTCGGTCCCAGTTCCGCTGCGAGAGCCTACGGGGCCGGGGCGTCGGGATGCCAGCTCCGGGACCCCTACGGGCCAGGGCGTCGGGATGCCAGCTCCGAGACCCCTACGGGCCAGGGCGTCGGGACACCAGCGCCGCCGGGGCGTCGAGAAGCCAGCGGCACGGGCGTCGGGAAGCCGACACCGGGACCCTACGAGCCAGGGCGTCGGGACACCAGCGCCGCCAGCGCCTCCCCCAGGGA
>JAKABK010000324.1 GCA_021796905.1 Actinomycetes bacterium | reverse complement strand
CGCGAAACCCCAACGTGCGGCCGGTGCACTTGGGAGATCCCCCGCGTAGGGCTGCATGGGGCAGGGTGATCAACCGTCGACAACCGGGTCGATAAACCCTGTGGACAACACGGTCGGTACTCCACGACACAGCAAGAGAGCCCGGGGCAGTCAGCCCGAAGACGTGAGGATTCGAACAGCGGGTGGAGGTGATGGGACTCGAACCCACGACTTCTCGGTAGCGAAGGTGGAGGAACCGGGCCCTCGAGCGGTGTGCGGGGTCAGGACCCGGCCAGGTCGAGGCGGTAGATGTTGGTCTCCCGGATCTCGAAACCGAGCCGGCGGTAGAGACGGTTGGCGGCCTCCCGGGAAGGCCGGGAGGTGAGCTCTACGGTCCGCGCCCCTGCTTCGCGCGCCAGGCGCAACCCGTGGAGGGTGAGGGCCTCCCCAACCCCCCTACCCCGCGCCGACTCGTCGGTGACGACATCCTCGATCCAGGCCCGCACCCCGCTCGGGATCCGGAACACCGCGAGGGTGAGCGTGCCGACGACCTGATCGGCGGGGTCCTCCCCTTTCCCGTCGTCTTCCACCGCCACCAGCAGCCGGGTCGCCGGCGACGAGACGATCTCGCCGAGGCTCGAGGCGGTGGGCGGTGGGGCCGAACGCGACAGCTGCGGCAGGAGCCGGGCGAGGGCCGACACGACGGAGTCGTCGACCTCGGTGACCTCGGTGACACGGAGCACGAGAGGTGAGGCTACCCGTGGTCACCGCCCGGGCTCGGCGGGCCCGGGCGCCGCTGGCAGCGGGGGCACCAGTACAGCACCCGGGCGTCCCGGCCGTGGCGTTCGCCGACGACCAGTCCCCCGCAGCGCCGGCAGGGGCGCCCCGCCCGTCGGCCCACCCAGGGACGTTCCCTGCCTCCCCCGAAGTCCCGGGCGATCGCCGAGGAGCGGGCGTTGGCGGCCATGAGACGCGACGCTGTCGCGACGAGCCCGGCGAGGAGGCCGGGGGGTAGGGTCCGGGTCGGGCTGTGGGGGTCGAGCCGGCAGACGAACAGCGCCTCGCAGCGGTAGATGTTGCCGATCCCCGACACGAACTGCTGGTCGACGAGCAGCTCGGCGACGCTCGGGGAGAGCTCGGCGCGTGCCGCCGCCCGGAGGGCGAGCCCGCCGGGGTCGATCGGCGCCGCGGCGAGCAGGTCGGGGCCGAGCCGGCGCAGGGATGGCTCGGCGCGCACCCCGGCATCGTCGAGCAGCTCGACGACCGGGGCGTTGAAGCAAACCGCGGTCCGCTGCCCGCACTCGACGACGACGCGCGCCTGGTGGACCGGCTTCCGCCACCGCTCGCCGGTCGGGTACAGGTGCCAGGAGCCGGTCATGCGCATGTGGGTGTGGAGGGTCGTCCCCCCGCCGAAGCGGACCAGCAGGTGCTTGGCGCGGGCCTCGACCCCCTCCACCCGCCGGCCGACCAGCACCCCGAGGTCCACCCCGGGGACCGTCGAGACAGCCGCGGTGACCTCACGACCGGAGAGCCAGCGGTTCAGGGAGACCGCCGTACGGAAGATGGTGTCGCCCTCGGGCATCAGCGACGGTAGAGCACGATGCCCTTGGGGGTGGGGACGAAACCGGCGGCGGCCAGCACCGGCCCGAGGGCTTCGGGATAGCGCTCGAGGGCTACCCGACCCACCTTGGAGCTGTTCACTAGCCACACGATCCCGCCGACCGCCGCCTCCTCCCACGACCCGTCGGCCTCCCGCAAGGAGCTGAGGCGGTGCCCGCCCCGCTCCAGGTAGACGCTGGCGGCACCGTCGACGAGCACCACGTAGGCGCCGGCGACGCGCGCCGGTCCCCGCTCCGGCCACGGCAGCGCCGCCCCGTACGCAGACGCCGGGTCGGTCGCGGCGAGCACCTGCACCACCGCCGCTTCGCCGGTCCCGGCGCGGTCCCGGACGGCCCGGAGGCGATCGACGGCGCCCGGCAGGGCGAACTGGGCTCCCCCGAGGCCGGCGACGAAGTAACCGCGCCTGATCCGCCCGGCCTGCTCCATGCCCACCAGAACCGGGTAGATCCCGGCGAACCCGCCGGGCACGCCCTCGGCTCTCACCGCTTCGCGGGTGAGCACCCCGTGACGCTCGAGGAGCAAACCGGCGGCGGCGATCGCCGCGACAGTCGGATCTGGTGCCGGTCGGCCGGTGTCCGGGGTCCCGCCGGCGACCACCGCGGACCCGCTGGTGCCGAGCTCCCGCTCGACGAGCGACCAGCGCCCCTGACCCTGCGGTGGTCCGAGGACGCTCAGGCGTCCCGGTCGGCTCCGGCGCCGGGGTCCGGCGCCACTGCGGTGCCGGCCGGTCCCGACCTCGGCGCGCAGCGCGGCGAGACCGTCGTTGGTGACCTCCCCGGCCCACACCAGGTCCCAGAGCGCCCCGAGCAGCTCGGCGTCGCCGGTCGCCGGGGCGGCCAGCTCCCGGAAGAAGCAGGCACCCCGGGCGCCGAGCACCGCCCGGAGGTGGTCGTGCAGCTCGCCGACCGGACGCTCCGAGCCGGCCCACGGTCCGCCGGCCCGACCGAGGCGCTCGAGCAGCATCCCGGCCCGGTCCCGGTGGGCGAGGACGACCCTCCCGTCGTCGCGCCCGAGGCTGCCCGCCCCGACCCACACCACCTCGCCGGCGGAGACCAGCTCGTCGAGCAGCAGCGGCGAGTAGTCCCGGACCCGGGAGGCGAGCACGTCGCGCTCGAGCACGCTCGCGGGGATGGGGACCCCCTGCAGCTGGCCGACGACCTCGTAGAGCCGGTCGACGCCGGCCGCCGGCGGTGCAGACCCGACCGGGGCGACCCCCTGCCACGCCGGGAGGAACCGGGCGAGGGCCTCCGCCCCGGTCGGCTCGACCTCCCGGCGCAACGCGGCGAGGGACCGCTGGCGGAGGGTGCGGAGCACCTCGACGTCGCAGTACTCCTCTCCCGCGCCGCCCGGCCGGAACCCACCCCGCTCCACCCGCCCGTCCCCGACGAGCCGGTCGAGCAATCCGGCGACCTGCTCGACGGCGACCCCGAAACGCTCGGCCGGCTCCGAGGCCCGGAAAGGCCCGTGGACCCGTGCCCAGCGCCGGACGAGCTGGAGGCGGGCGTCGGCGACCGGCTCCACGAAGGCCTCCGGCAGGCCTGGTGGGAGGACCACCCCGAGCCCGTCACGGTAGCGGGCGGCGTCCTCGGCGGCGACGTAGCGCTCCTCGCCGGCGACCCGGACCGCGATCACCCTCCGGG
>JAKABK010000323.1 GCA_021796905.1 Actinomycetes bacterium | reverse complement strand
ATGGCCTCGCTCGTCGCCGAGCTGGCCGGCGAGCACCCCGAGGTCGAGCTGCGGGTGGTGCCCGGGGTGACCGCGGCGACGGCCGCCGCGGCGTTGCTCGGCGCCCCCCTCGGCCACGACCACGCCGTGATCAGCCTGTCCGACCTGCTCACCCCGTGGTCGGCGATCGAAGCGAGGGTCTCGGCAGCCGCCGAGGCCGACATGGTCGTCGCGTTCTACAACCCCCGCTCCCGGGGCCGGGACTGGCAGCTCGCGGCGGCCCTCGGGATCCTCGCCGCGCACCGCCCGCCGACCACGCCGGTCGGGATCGTCACCGACGCCGCCCGGCCCACCCAGACGGTGACGATCACCGAGATCGCCAGGGTGGACCCCTCCGTGGTAGGGATGACGACGTGCCTGATCGTCGGATCGTCGAGCACCCGGGTCGTCGCCGGGCGGATGGTCACCCCCCGGGGGTACGGAGCGTGACGGTCGCGCTGGTCGGTCCGGGCACCTGCACCGCCTGCGGGGCTTGCCTGCCCACCTGCCCGACCCGGGCGCTGCTGCCCGCGCCCGGCGGTCCGAGCGTGGTCGCCGCGGCGTGCACCGGCTGCCTGGCCTGCGTGGAGGTCTGCCCGGTCGACGCCCTGGCGGTGATCGGATGACACCGCCGAGCGCGGGGACCCACCCGATGGACGCAGGGGTCCACCCGATAGAGGCCGAGAGCTACCGGATCCTCGGCGCCCGCCTCGACCTCCGCGCGCTCCCCCCGCTCACCGCCGCGGTGACCGCCCGGGTGGCGCACGCCACCGCCGACCTCGAGCTCGCCTCCAGCCTCGTCGCCGACGAGGCATCCCTCGCCGCCGGTGTCGCCGCGCTGGGCGCAGGAGCCCCGGTCGTCACCGACGTCGAAATGGTCCGAGCCGGCCTCGGCGGGCTCGACGCCCGCTGCTGGATCAGACGAGCGACCGCCGAGCCCGGCCTCACCCGCAGCGCAGTCGCCGTCCGCCTGGCTGCCGCGGCGGTCCCCGACGACGCGGTGTGGGTGGTCGGCTGCGCCCCGACCGCCCTGGTGGAGCTGGTCGAGCAAGCGGCCGCCGGTCGGCTGCGCCCAGCGCTGGTCATCGGGCTGCCGGTCGGTTTCGTCGGGGCGGCGGAGTCCAAGCAGCTCCTGCGCGCCTCGGGGCTGCCGGCGCTGTCGAACGTCGGGGAGAAAGGCGGCTCAGCGGCCGCGGCCGCGGCGCTGAACGCCCTGGCCCGCGTCGCCCGGTCCGCAACGCCCTCTCCCCCCGGGCACCCATCCCCCGCCGCAGAACCCCCTCACCGAGGCTCCTCGTGCAGCGCCCCCGACCACCCGGCCGGACAGCCCGGCCCGGGGAGGAGCCGGGCATGACGCTCGTAGCCGGGCGACCCGGGACCGACACCATGCCGGTCCCGCCGGCCGACCTGCTCCTGGTCGCCCACGGGTCGCGCCGCGGCGAGGGTTGCGAGGAGATGTCCGCGCTCGGCTCGGCGGTCGCCGCTCTCGCCCCCGAGCGGACCGTCGGTGTCGGCTACCTGGAGCTGTCGGACCCACCGGCGCTCGAGGTGCTCGACAGCTTGGCGGAGACCGGCTCGGAGCGGGTGGTCGTCGTGCCGCTCATGCTCTACGCCGCCGGGCACTCCAAGTCCGACGTACCGGCGGTGGTGCTGCACGGCCGGGCCCGTCACCCGCGGATGGACCTGCGCTACGCGCGTCCCCTCGGGGTCGACCACGCCCTGCTCGAACTGGCCCGTCGGCGCCTCGAGGCGGCCGGCGCCCTCGGCCTGCCCCTCGCCGTGCTCTCCCGGGGCACCTCCGACCCCGAAGCCAACGCCGACGCCTACAAGGTCTCCCGCCTCCTGGCCGAGCTCGCCGGGACCCGCCGGTTCGCTACCGGGTTCTCGGGGCTCACCTGGCCGAGCGTCCCCGACGCGCTGGAGGAGCTGCGCCGCTCGGGAGCAGCGCGGATCGCTACCTTCGCCTGGTTCCTCGCCACCGGGGTGTTGGTCCAGCGGATGCAACAACAGTGCGCCGAGCTCGGGCGCAGCACCGGCGTCGAGGTCGTCGACGCCGGCCACCTCGGAGCCGACGATGCCGTCGCCCGGCTGGTCCTGGACCGGGCCTCCGAGGCGGAGGCGGGGGCGCCCAGGGCAAACTGCGACGTCTGCGTGCACCGTCGACCCTGGCCCGGCCTGGAGGACCGGGTCGGCGCCGAGCTCGGGCTCGGCCACTCCCACCTGGCCGCCGAGCACCTGGCCGCCGAGCACGACCACGCCGGCGGGCACGACCATCCCCATACAACCGAGACCGGAGGATCGATCCCATGCCGTTGAGCGGCGAGTACCAGCCGAGCCCCGAGAAGTGGGTGCGCGACCAAGTGGAGCTCTACGAAGGCTCCGGTGGCACCGAGGGCACCACCATGAGGGGGATGCCGGTGGTGGTGCTGACCACCGTCGGAGCCCGCTCGGGGAAGTTGCGCAAGACCCCGCTGATGCGGGTGGAGCACGACGGGACCTACGCGGTGGTCGCCTCGCAGGGCGGGGCGCCCACCCACCCCTTGTGGTACCACAACCTGAGGGCCCACCCGCGAGTGGAGCTGCAGGACGGGACCCACAAGGGCGACTACCTGGCGCGGGAGGTCACCGGGGAGGAGAAGGCCATCTGGTGGGAGCGGGCGGTCGCCGCCTACCCCGACTACGCCGAGTACCAGACCCGCACCGAGCGGCAGATCCCGGTGTTCGTCCTCGAGCCGGCCTGAAGCGACGGCCAGGCGACGAGCTTCGGGGCGGTGCGGTCAGCTGGCCGCTCCCCGGGCGATCTCCGACGGGTCGGCGCCCGGATCGCTCCGGCGACGGTAGGCGGCGCGAAGCGGGCGGCGTTCGTCCTCGGTGGTCCCACCCCACACCCCGTACTCCTGGTTGGTGTCGAGGGCGTAGTGCAGGCAGGCTTCGGTGACCGGGCAGCGGGCGCAGACCGCCTTCGCGGCTTCGGCGAGCTCCACCGCCGGCCCGGTCCGACCGCCGGGGAAGAACAGCTCGGGGGGCAGGGTCCGGCAAGCCGCCTCTCCCTGCCAGCCCCGCTGCGAGAGCGGGTCGTCGGCGGTCGGCGAGAGATGACGCCAACGGGTCGGGTCGTGGGACACCAAGGGGTCCACCTACCCGAAGCGACGGCAGTTCACACCACGCCGGACCTGGCCAACCGGCCCACGGCCCACGGCCTACGGCCAACCGGCCCCCGGCCAACCGGCCC
>JAKABK010000322.1 GCA_021796905.1 Actinomycetes bacterium | reverse complement strand
GGCGAGCGCGGGTCGGCGCCGGAAGCTCGGGGCGTCACAACCGGACCAGCCGAGGCCGAGACCGACGGGCCCGGGGCCGAGACCGCTGAGGCCGCCCCCGAGACCGCCGAACCCGAGGCCAGTCCCGCCGGGGTCGAGGCCACCGGGGTCGAGGCCACCGGGGTCGAGGCCACCGGGGTCGACGCCAGGCATGCCGGGTCCGAACCCGAGGCCGCCGGGACCGAGCCCGCTGAACCCGAGACCGCTGATGCCGAACCCGCCGCGGCCGCCGACGCCGTTCAGCTGACCGCTGAGGCCGAACCTGCCGAACCCGGACCAGAACCCGCCGGACCCGGACCCGCCGAGGTCGAGGCAAGTCCCGCCGGGGCTGAACCTGCCCAGCCGGAGGCCGCTCAGGCCGAACCTGCCGGACCCGGGGCCGCCGAGGCCGTTCAGGTGACCGCCGAGACATGAGCCCGGGGGGCGCCCGTCTTAGGCCGGACGGGCGTCAGGTGAGGGTGCGGGCGTCAGGTGAGGGTGGTGGTGAGGATCCCCTTGTCGTAGAGCAGCTCGGCCAGCCCGTCGACCAGTCGCAGCTCGCACAGCTCGTCGAGGGGTACCCATGCGGCCTCGGCGGCGTCGTCGCCGGCGGTCGGGGGCATCGGGTCGAGGACCGTGACCGCGAAGTCGAAGATCACGAAGTGCTCGGGTCCGTCGAGGCGTTCCACCCAACCAACCAGCTCGCCGCAGACGCCTTCGAGCCCGGTCTCCTCCCGCAGCTCACGCACCGTTGCCTCGGCCAAGGTCTCGCCGTGCTCGACCCGTCCCCCGGGAACCGACCACCATCCGGCCCCCGGCCCGTGGCCCCTCCGGATCATCAGGATCCGGTCCCTGTCGACTGCGACCGCCCCGACGCACACTTCCGGCCGGGCCAGGGGATCAACGGCCATCGTCTCGTCCTCCTCCGCTCAGGGGTCGGTACATGGTGAGCAGGCGGGTCACGAACCCTTGGTCCTCGAAGAAGGCTTTCGCCGATCGGCTGCCGGGCAGGGCGTAGGCGTCGATACCTGCACAGCCCTGCGCTCCGGCCCATTCGGTCACCAGCTCGACCATCGCCTCGCCGATCCCGACGCCCCTGGCGCCTTCCTCCACGTACGCGGCGCGCAGCACCGCGACCGGCACCGGAGCTCCCCGCTCGACGACGGCTTCGGCGAAACCGAGCACCACGTCGTCGATCCCGCCGACCACCAGGACCCGCTCGGTGTCGGTGACCGCCGGCAGGTCGTCGGGCCCGGCCGGCCCGTGGCGGTCCCGGGCACCGGGACCGCTCCCGCGGGTCGGCTCCCCGGCGTCGAGCTCGGGGGGGCGGGGGCTGGCGAGGACCAGACGCCGCCCCCCTCGCCGCTCATCGAGCTCCCGGGCCGCCCGCTCCCAGAGGACCCGCACCCGGGCCAGGTCAGCGACGGTCGCAGACCGGGCCCATTCCAGCCCGCCCTGCACCTCGGTTCAGCGCCCCTGCAGCTGGGCGACCCGGGTGAGGATCGTCCTGCGCCCCCTCCTGGCCGCCTCGTAGCGGCCAACGGCGTCCAGCTCGTCGGGACCGAGGCTCGCGAGGCGCTGGACCACCTGCGACGCCGACAGGGAGTCGTAGCTCGGGATCGCCAGGCTCGACTCCTCGGGCCCCTCCCCCGCCGGCGGGTTCGGGACGTTCCAGCCCGGCGACCGCCGCGGACCGGGCCGGGAGCCCCCTCCGACGCGACCCTCCGGCCCGCTCTCCGAGGACCCGGGGCCCGAGAACCGCCGGTCGGCCGGAGGGAACGAAGCGACCTGACCGGGAGCCGGCGACGGACGCGCTGGCGGTGGCGTCGGCCGGGACGCACCGGAGCCGGGTCCCGGGGCGCCTGCCATCATCCGCCGTCCCTGTCCGACGGCGAAGCGACCGACCATGCGGGCTGCGGCGATCTGACCCTCGACGCGCGAACGGCCCTTGGCGGCCAGTCGGGGCATCTCCTCCGAGAGGGTCAAGGCCAATCCGACCGGGGCGTACACCAGCAGGTCGAGCGCGGTCTCGAGCGGGGACGGTGAGTCGGGCACTTCTCGATCCTCCCTCGCCACCGACGCCTCGGACAACTCGCGCGCCGCTACCGACCCGCGCACCACCGACCCGGCAGGGCCGGTCCGGGCACAGCCAGTTACAGGCACAGCGCCAGTAACAGCGCCGGGACAGGCACAGTGCCGGTACAGGCACAGCCAGCTTCAGACACAGTCCCGGCAGTAGTGGCGCTCGGGATCGGCCAGCTGGCTCGGGTGCTTGACGAGGAAGCAGGATTGGCAGACGAACTCCCCGGGCTGTTTGGGGAGGACCTTCAAGGGGCTCTCGCCCCGCTCGTCGGTCTCGACCGGCTCGTCGTCGTCGTCCTCGTCGTCCTCCTCGACTACCAACCGCTCCTTCAGGATCACGTCGAGACTGGCCTCGACCTCGTCGTCGTCGTCCTCGTCGTCGTCGTCGTCCTCGTCGTCGTCACGATCCGCGACGACCGTCTTCGTCGGCGCCCCGTCCTCCTCCTCGTCTTCGTCCTCGACGATGTCGTCGTCGTCATCATCATCGACGACGATGTCGTCGTCTTCCACGTCGACGTCGACGTCGTCGGTGTCGAGCTCCTCTTCGTCCAGTTCAACGACATCGGGGTCGGGCTCGATGTCGAGCTCGTCGTCCAGGTCCTCTTCGGGCATGCTCAGTCCTCGTCTGGTTCGGTAGCGAGCGGTTCGAGCCGCCCGGGGCGGCAGATGATGCCACCTCAGGCGTCCTCGTCGCGCTCGGGAACCAGGAGCTGGCCCGAGCTATTCCCTCGGGGCCGGCAACCCCGGGGGACCGGGTGATCACCGGCGGGGTGGCCCGGACGCCGTTGGTGCCGTCGGAGCCGAGCGTGGCACGGACCGCGACCCGTGGTGCTCCGACGTTGTCTACTTGGTCGCCGGGGCCACCCCGGGAGCTCCCGGCAGCGCCGGTCGCCCCAAGGCGACGATGATGGCGCAACCGCCCGGCGACGACAAGCGCCGGATCAAGCCTCTGAGCAGCACCGACGCGCGAACGAGCAGGTCAGGGGCCCGAGAAGATCTTCGCCGGGGACCCGGACGGATCAGGTCCCCCGGACGGATCAGGCCCCCCGGGCGGCGCTGCGTCGGGCATCGGCCCTGCGCTCCCCGTCGAGGCGAGCGAGCACGGTCCTGTCGTAGTCGGCGTGGTCGACGAAGCGCATCATCGCCGCCACCG
>JAKABK010000321.1 GCA_021796905.1 Actinomycetes bacterium | reverse complement strand
GGCGCACCCCGGGCCCGCCCGTGGCGGCCAGGACGCCGTCACCACCGGGCCGGGGGTGCCCGATTGGACCGCCGGCCTGCTCGGGGACCTACGTCGGGCGCTTCGTGCCGGTCGAGCCGAGATCACAGTGGCCGACGACGGCGGCTGGCGGCGCATCAGTCTCGCCGGGCTCCAAGCTCATCCCAGAGCGGCCAGCGAGACCGGCCCACCACCCGAACTGGCACTGCTGCGCCACGGCCGGCTCCACGTCGCGCGCCTCGGAGCCGGGACCCAGCTGCGGACCTCGCTCGCCGAGCGCCTCGGGCCGGAGGGCCTGCTCGTGCCATTGCGCGACGGCCCGGACCTGATCGGGTTCCTCGGCGTGGGAGAACCGGGACGCCGAGGATCTTTCGGCCGGGAGGACCTGATGCTCCTAGACGCCGTAGCCGGTCGCGTCGCCAGCGAGCTCGGCCGGCACCGTCTCGCTCGCCGGTCCCGCTACTACGCGACCCACGACCGGCTCACCGGGCTCTTGAACCGCGCTTGTTTCGTCGAGCTGCTCGGCCGGAGCCCCAGCCTGCGGACAGTCCTGGTCGTCGACCTGGACCATCTCCGGGAGGTCAACGACACAGCCGGTCCCTCGATCGGCGACCGCCTGTTGCGCCAAGCCGCCGAGCGGGTCGCCGCGGAGGTCGGTCACCCCGGGGTCCTGGCCCGTCTGGGCGGCGACGAGCTAGGGGTCGCGGTGCCGCTCGGGGCTCCCTTCGCCGGCGCCGCCCTCGCGGCCCGCCTGACCCGCCGGCTCGCCCTGCCCTTCGACCTGGACGGGGCTCGTGTCGCCCTGACCGCCACGGTCGGTGTCGCCGTCGACGGTTCGACGCGGACCGACCCGGTCCGGCTGCTCGTCCGAGCAGAGACCGCCCTGTTCGGCGCCAAAGCGGAGCACCGCAGTTGGCGGATCCACAGCACCGGCAGCAACCAACCGGACCGAGATCGTCTCGCCCTCGCCGCCGAGCTCCGAGCGGCCATCGACGAAGGTGAGCTGGAGGTTCACTACCAGCCGAAGATCGATCTGCGCAGCGGCGCGGTGTTCGGCTTCGAGGCGCTGGTGCGTTGGCGTCATCCCGGGCGGGGGCTCCTCGGCCCTGACGCCTTCGTCCCCCTGGCCGAGGACACCGGTCTGATCGGGCCCTTGACCATGTGGGTCATCGAGGACGCCACCAGGAACCATCGCGAGCTTCGTCGTGCAGGATTCGACGGTCTGGAGCTAGCCGTCAACCTCTCGTTGAGGTCGATGGTCGACCTCGACTTCGCGGACCGGGTCGGGAAGCTCCTCAGAGCCAACGGCATGCCGCCGTCATTGCTGACCCTCGAGGTGACCGAGAGCACCGTGATGTCGGATCCCGACAGGACTGTCCGGATGCTCGAGCGACTGGCCGAGCTGGGGACCACGATCTCGGTGGACGACTTCGGGACCGGTTACGCATCGTTGTCCCACCTGAGGAGACTGCCGGCCGGGGAGCTCAAGATCGACCAGAGCTTCGTCGCCGGGATGCTCGACGCCCCCAGGGACGCGACCATTGTCGCCTCCACGATCGACCTGGCCCGCAAGCTCGGGCTGCGGGCGGTCGCCGAGGGCGTCGAGGACGCTGACACCCTGGCAGCCCTCGGCGAGCTCGGCTGCGACCAGGCGCAGGGTTACTTCGTGAGCCGACCGCTGCCAGCCGACCAGCTGCGCGAATGGCTCTCCGATCGCTCCACTACCAGCCTTCCCCGGGACCACCGGGGTGGCGCCGACCGCCGGCCCCCAACCGCCCCGCCATCTCCCCGCCCGGCCCCGCTACGACAGGCCCCGGCCCCGCCACGGGAGTCGGCCCGGCTCCGCTCGGGAAACCCTCGCGACTAGCCTTCGCTCGTCGTCATCGGCCGCCTCCCGGCGCCGCACGGCGGCGCCTCGCTAGATGACTTTCCCTCGCCCCCTCGGCTCATGGCGGACCCGCTCCGCCCGACTGCTAGGCGCTGCCCTGTTGATCCTGGCGCCAGTGGCCTCCGGTCCCGCGGACCGAGCCCAGGCGTCGACCACCAGCGACCCGACGTGGTCGACGCTGTCCCCCGCCACCTCTCCGCCGGCGCTCCGAGGTGCCGCTGCCGCATACGACGCCGCCAACCGGACCGTGGTGGTCTTCGGCGGTGAGCTACCCGACGGTGCCCTCTCCGACCAGACCTGGGTGTGGAACGGCACGATCTGGTCACGCGCCGACCAGGGCTTCGGCAGCGTCCCGCCGGCCCGCAGCGGGGCATCGATGGCCTACGACTCGCGCCTGGACCAACTGATCCTCTTCGGCGGTGAGGGAAGCGGGCACACACTGCTCGACGACACCTGGCTGTGGAACGGGGCCTCCTGGATCCAGGTCACGGCGCCGAGCACCCCCGGCGCGCGGACCGACGCTGCGCTCGCCCCCGACCCGAACGGTGGCCTGGTCCTCTTCGGCGGCTACGGGACGAGCGGCTCCTCGGCGGGCCGACCTGCGAGCAGCACCTCGACGACCGCTACCACAACGGCGTCCTCGACCAGCTCGACCACCGCTCCAGATGGCACCTCTGGCACCTCGGGCACCTCCCCCGCCACCTCCGCAGCGGGGAGCGGGACAACCACCACCACGACTCCTCCAGGCGGCTCCGGCTCGGCTTCGCCGAGGGTGCTCGACGACACCTGGCTGCTCGAGAAGACCTCCGAGGGAGACGACTGGGTAGCGGCCACCACCCCGGTGCACCCGGCACCCACCGAAGGAGCGACCGCGGCGGCGACGAGCGCCGGCACGGTCCTGTTCGGAGGGAGCAGCTCGCCGCCGGCCGATGCCGCTGCGGGACTGTCGAAGCGTACCTGGGTGTGGAGCGGCCGAACGTGGAACCTGGTCCGGACCTCCAAGTCGCCGCCGCCGAGCGCTTACGGAGTGCTCGTCGACGATCCGGCCATCGGCGGGGTCGTGGCGTTCGGGGGTAGCGGACCGGGCGGACCGTCCGGGCAGGTGTGGAGCTTCTCGGGGGACCGCTGGCAGCGCCTGAGGTCGTCTTCCACGCCGGCTGCCCGCACCGCCGCAGCGGGGGTCTACGACTCTGCAACCCGTCAGGTCCTCGTCTTCGGGGGCGCCGGACCCACCGGGGCCCCCCTCGACTCGACCGTCGTCCTCGCGGCGCACCCCCCGGTCTCAGCTCCCTCCTCACCGTCGACAACCTCAACCTCTACCTCTACCTCAACCACTACTTCGACCACCCGT
>JAKABK010000320.1 GCA_021796905.1 Actinomycetes bacterium | reverse complement strand
GCGCGGCGGCGGGCCGCTGCCGGTGAGACGCCGCCGCTCACGGGACCCGAGCTCCCCGCCTGGCGGCGGGCCTGGGAGGTGTCGCGGCCCGCGACGGGGCGGAGAGAGCCCACCTCCGGCGCCTCGGACACCCCGCGCTGGCCGAAGGGGTTCTGAGGAGCGCTGGCCTGGGGGCTGCGAGGAACGCGGGCCAGCGAGGTCCTGCGAGCCTCGCGCCGACGGCTACTGCGGCGGCCCGGAGGCGAGTGCCACCGTCGCCGAGTGCGTGTTGCCCGACGGGCCCGTCCAGGTGATGGTCGCGTGGTCCCCCGGAGCGAGGGTGTCGAGCTCGGCGACGAGACCGCTCGAGGACGTGATGCTCGTGCCGTCGACGCCGGTGAGGGTGTCTCCGGCACCGAGACCGGCGTTGGCCGCCGGTGACCCGGTCAGGACCCCTGCGATCTCGACGCCGCTGCCGGCGGGGGTCGTCGCCCCGGACCCCCCACCGCCTCCGAACCCGCCGAAGCCGCCGGCGCTGCCACCGAAGCCACCGCCGCCGGGCACCGGCGACGCGCTCGCACCCGCTGCCTGTACCTCGACCCCGAGGAACGCGGTCGGGCCGACATGGACGGTGCTCGAGGCCTGGTGCGACTCGATCTCGCGGGCGATGCGCAGCGCGCGGTCGATCGGGATGGCGAAGGCCTGGACTGCGGTCGCAGCGGCGCCCGGGATGGACGTGGAGCCCGTCGAGGCCGCAGTGTCCATCCCGACGACCTTGCCGGAGACGGTCACCAACGGGCCGCCCGAGTCACCCGGCTGGATCGGCGCGTTCGTCTCGATCATCCCCGAGAGCCGCTCCGAGCCACCCGTGCCGGAGTCCTCTGCGGTGAGCGACTGGTCGAGTGCGGTGACCGCACCACCGACTGCGCTCGGCGTGCCGCCCGCACCGCCGGCGTTCCCGACCGACACGATGCTCTCTCCGACGGCGACGCTCGCGGAGTTGCCCAGCCGGACCGTCTGCAGGCCGGTTGCGTCGACCTGGAGGACGGCGACGTCCCGGGTCCGGTCGTAGCCGACGACCGTCGCCGGGTAGGTGGCGCCGGTCGCGACGTCGGTGACCGTGATCTTGGTCGCCCCTTCGACGACGTGGTTGTTGGTCAGGATCTCGCCCGACGAGGTGAGCACCATCCCGGTGCCGGCTGCCTCCTCACCCTGGTAACCGAGGACCGTGTTGATGTCGACGAGACCCGGGTCCACACCCTTCGCGACCGCTGCGACCTCCGACGGGGCGGGAGAGCCGGCGCCCTCGGTCCCCGACGAGCTGCCGCCCGTGGCACCCGAAGACCCCGATCCAGCCCCGGGGAAGAAGCCGCCGAAGGGAGAGAGCCCGCCGGAGCCGGAGCCGGAGGAGCCCGGTCCGATCGCACCGGAGCCCGCGGAGCCCGAACCAGCCGAGCCCGAGCCAGCGGAGCCCCCGGAACCACTCGCCGCCCCCGAGCTGCCCGACCCCGATCCGCCAGACCCCGAGGCGCCAGACCCCGAGCTCCCGGCGCTCGAGGGAGCGCTCGATCCGGCCGCGACCGACACGCCGGCGAGTCGGGGCCAGGCGAGGTGGCCGGCAACCGCGCCCGCACCGGCGGCGACGACCACGACTGCCCCGAGCGCGACACCGCGGCGCAGCGCCCGGGAGCGCCGACGCCTCCGGGCGCGGGACGGCTTCGCTGCGTCCCCGGGCTCGCCCCCGCTTGCCACCGCCCAGCCTCCACCGGCGCCTCCGGCCCACTGACCACCGTCCCGGTACGGCGGTACCCAGTCCCTCGCTGCGCCGAGAGCGCCGTCGCGGGATGGGGGCCACGCTCCGCCACCGCCGGCCGTCGGGGTGCGCGGCTGACCAGCGGGCGGGGTGTCCCACGGCCCGACCGGCCGAGCGGCCGGACTGCCGCTGGGCGACCACGCGCCGTCGTCCCGAGGGGGTCTCGCCCACCACGCCGCTGGCGGGGGCACCGGCCCACCCGCCGGGCCACGGCCCGCCACTCCGAGCTCGCCGGTCGGCTCGCCCTCCGGCCACCCTCCCCGTTCCGGCCCTGGCTCGCTCGCCATCGCGATCCCTCCTCAGTCCGCTGTCCGACTTACCGGCTCGCCACCCGGCCGTCGACCCGGGCCGCGCTTCCCCCCATCACTCCAGCCGCTCCACCTGGGAGCAACCTGGGCGCGGGATGTGGACCCGATGTGAGATCCTCACCGGTCGCGACCCGGCTCCGGCCCCCGACCGACTGCTTCCCGCCGGTGCATCCTCCTGTTCCCGCTCGTGCATCCTCCAGCTCGTGCATGGCAAGGGTCCTGGGGTAGGGTCCGAAAAGGCGGCGCGCCGCCGGCGGCCGGTGGGATGCCGCGTCGGGCTGGGACGTCCGCTCCGGCCCGAGGATCCCGCAGGGGTCAGCCGTCGCGCACGAGCCGGGATGCGGCACGGGTCGCGATTCCGGCGGGTCGCGGCTCCACGAGGGACGACGCGTAGCACTGGCGCAGGGCCAGGGTCCACATCGCAGATCGGGAGGTCGGTATGGAAGCCGGATCGGGAACGCAAGGGATGCACGCAGAGGGCAGCGAGGCATCAGGACCACCGCTCGCGATCGTCGGCGCGCGTCTGGTCCCGGTGGACGGCCCACCACGAGCCGACGCCACCCTGGTCGCGCTCGACGGGCGGATCGCGGCGATCGGCGGGCGGGACGTCCCCATCCCCGACGGCGCAACGGTCATCGAGGCGGGGGGTCGATGGCTGCTCCCGGGCTTCATCGACGCGCACACCCACCTCGGCGTCCACGAGGAGGGCGAGGGCTGGGCGGGTCAGGACGTGAACGAGACCACTGCTGCGGTCACTGCGATCGTCCGCGCCCTCGACGCGATCAACCCCGCCGACCAGGGGTTCCGGGACGCGCTCGCCGGCGGGGTGCTCGTCGCCAACGTCAACCCGGGCTCCGCGAACGCGATCGGCGGCCAGACCGTTGCGCTTCGCTGTGCCGGGCGCACGGTCGACGAGATGGTGCTCCGCCACCCGAGTGGGATGAAGTCCGCCCTCGGTGAGAACCCGAAGCGGGTCCACGGCGAGGCCAAGCGCATGCCGGCCACGCGCCTCGGGACCGCGGCGGTGATCCGCAAGGCCCTGAACGACGCCCGGAACTACCTCCGCAAGCAGGCAGAGGCGCCGGAGGGCACGACCCTCGACGTCGACCTGGAGCTCGAGGCCCTCGGGATGGTGCTCCGGCGCGAGATCCCCTGGCGCCA
>JAKABK010000319.1 GCA_021796905.1 Actinomycetes bacterium | reverse complement strand
GGCGGTTGCCGTCACGTACGGCAGGTTGATGGTCGTCTCCTGGACCTGGGACAGCTCGATCTTCGCCTTCTCCGCGGCCTCCTTCAACCGCTGGAGCGCCATCTTGTCGGCGGAGAGGTCCACGCCCTCGGTGTCCTTGAACGACTTCACCAGCCAGTCGATGACCCGCTGGTCCCAGTCGTCGCCACCGAGGTGGGTGTTGCCGGAGGTCGACTTGACCTCGAAGACGCCTTCCCCGATCTCGAGCACGCTCACGTCGAAGGTCCCGCCTCCGAGGTCGAACACGAGCACGGTCTGCTCGGCGCCCTCCTTGTCGAGTCCGTAGGCGAGCGCAGCGGCGGTGGGCTCGTTGATGATGCGGAGCACCTCGAGGCCGGCGATCTGGCCCGCTTCCTTCGTGGCCGTGCGCTGGGAGTCGTCGAAGTACGCCGGTACCGTGATCACTGCCTGGTGGACCGTGTCGCCGAGGTAGCTCTCCGCATCCCGCTTCAGCTTCTGGAGGATGCGGGCGCTGATCTCCTGCGGCGTGAACTTCTTGCCGTCGATGTCGATCGTCCAGGACGTCCCCATGTGTCGCTTCACCGAGCGGATGGTCCGGTCGGGGTTGGTGATCGCCTGGCGCTTCGCCACCTCGCCGACGAGGACCTCGCCGGACTTGGAGAAGCCGACGACCGAGGGCGTCGTGCGTGCGCCCTCCGCGTTCGGGATGACGGTGGGCTCGCCAGCCTCGAGGACGCTGACGACCGAGTTCGTGGTGCCGAGGTCGATACCGACCGCCTTGGGCATGGTTGCCTCCGATCCGTGAGGGCCCACCCGTGCGGGGGCCTCGCTTTCGAGTTGCAGTATAGCAATATTGAGTGTGCATCACTCAAGTCTGTCCCGACGGATCAACGGCCTCCGGGGGGTGGGGTGGGCCCTGGCGCGGGGGACCGGTTTCGCTACCCTTGCGACGTGCCACTCCTCATCCTCCTCCGCCACGGCCAGAGCGCCTGGAACCTCGAGGCCCGCTTCACCGGCTGGACCGACGTCGACCTGACCCCCAAGGGCGTCGACGAGGCGACCTCCGCCGGACGAGCCCTGGCAGCAGCGGAGGTAGCGCCGTGGGTGGTGCACACCTCGGTCCTCGACCGGGCGATCGCCACGTCGGAGCTGGCGCTCAGGGCGGCCGGGCGCAGCTGGCTCCCGGTCCGGCGCCATTGGCGGCTCAACGAGCGTCACTATGGGGCGCTCCAGGGCCACACGCACGCCGAGATGGCCGCTGCCCACGGCGACGCGCAGGTTCACGCGTGGCGGCGCAGCTACGACATCCCACCCCCGCCGCTCGACGTCGCCGACGAGCGCCACCCCCGCCACGACCCCCGTTACGCCGGGCTCGCACCCGACGTCCTCCCAGCGGGGGAGTGCCTGGCCGACGTCGTCGAGCGCATGCTGCCGTACTACTTCGACGCGATCGTGCCCGACCTCGCTCGCGGCCCGGTGCTCGTCGTCGCGCACGGGAACAGCCTTCGTGCGCTCGTGAAGCACCTGGAGCAGATCCCCGACGAGGAGATCCCCGGCCTCGAGATCCCGACCGGGATTCCCTTCGCCTACGAGCTGGACGCCGGGCTCGCGGTCGTCGAGAAGCGGGTCCTCACGGCCTGACACCGGCGGCGTCGGGCCGATCCGTCCCGCCGCACCGGCCCGCAACGCCGGACCGAGCCCCGCCGCCGGACCGAGCCCCGCCGCCGGACCGAGCCCCGCCGGACCCCACCCCAACGGCGCCGTGGTCTCAGCCGCCCTGGACGAGGTCCTGCTCGATCACGCCGCCCGACGCGACGACCGTGCGCTGGTAGAGCACCTGCGACGCCGCGCTCCCGTCCGAGCTCGCATACGTCACGGTGCCCGTGGTGTCACCGTCCTGGATGTTCGGACCCCCACCCGCCTGGAGAGCGCCGTAGCCGATGATGCTCTCGGAGAGGCTCGTCTGCCGGCTCGGGAGACGACCTCCCATCTGGCTGGCGACGTCCGTGAGCTGCTGGTTGACCGCGGCGGGGAGGAAGAAGCCCCCCGAGTCCGGCACATAGCCGTTCGGGGCGTCGATCGTCCAGCTCGAGTGGTCGGTTCGCGTGATGGCGGTGCCCGGGCCGGTGATGGTCTCCGAGGTGGCCTGGGTCTCCTCGCCGTGGACCCACTGGTAGCAGGCTGCGGTGCAGGAGATGTCGATGTTGGACTGGTCGTTCTCGAACTGCAGCTGCTGGTCGAGCGTGTCGACGTAGGTCCGGTGGCCGACCGTCACGTTCCCCGAGATCCGGTAGCTCCGGGTCGCCGACTCCGTGAAGACCGGGTTGTTGCTGTCGCCGTTCGCATCCTGCGTGACGATCTGGGAGGAGCCGGGGAAGGACAGCGTGTCGGCGAGGACCCGGCCACCCGTCGCTCCCTTCGCAGTCGTGAGCAGGAGGCTCCCACCGCCGAGCCAGTAGTTGGCGTTGTTCACGACCGTCAGGCTGATCGTGTGCGTCCCGCCGAGCATCCCCGCGAAGGGAGTCAGGTCCAGGCGGTAGGAGGGGATGTCCAGGGTGTGGATGCCGGTGACCGGCGCCCAGATCAGGGGGTTGACCCCCCCGGTGTAGACGTAGGGGAACGGCCACACGACGCCGGCGGGCTGGCCGTCGATCGAGACCTCGATCTCGCGGAAAGCCGGCGACAGGCCCCACCAGAACTCGTCACCGATCTGGCCGACCGCGTAGAGGTCGAGCGTCACGGTCGTGACGTCGTGCGGCAGCGTGACCGTTGCGGACACGGTCGTGTTGCTCGAGCTCGTGCCGATCGTGTTGAGCGTGTTGGTCGCCCCGGCCGGGAGCAACGGCACCACCTCGCTCGGGACGCCCGGCGCGACGGCCGGTGAGGCAGGTCCGGTCTCGTCGATCGCCGCTCCCCCGAGCGCCGGGTTCGTGATCGACGCCGGGTGCACCGGCTGGAAGCCACCGCCTGCGGGGTAGAAGAGCAGCTTCGCAGTGATGACCGGCACCCCGGTGTCGGTGCTGTTGGTGTAGTTGTCGACGTAGGTCGAGAATGTCTGGCGCCCCTGGAGCAGGGGCAGGTAGCCGGTCACGTCCTTCTGGACGTGCCAGGTGATCCCGGCCGCCGTGGGCTCGGGCGTGACCCCGAGGAAGATCTCGGAAGGCCCCGCGAAGATCTCGCACAACCGGTCGTACTGCACGCCCTTCTCCGTGCCAGTCACGTCCAGCACGACCTCGGCCCAGCGGCCCTTCGGGAGGGTGGTCGTG
>JAKABK010000318.1 GCA_021796905.1 Actinomycetes bacterium | reverse complement strand
CCTCGACCACCACCACCACCACGACCACGACCACGACCACCGTCCCGCTGGTCGCCCCCCAGGTCGCCGGCTGGAGGACCGTCGGGTGGTCCGCCGGCCAGGGCAAGGCCGTCGCTTGGAGCGTGAGCGGCTACCCGGCCGTCTCGGCCAGCGTGACCGGCTCGCTGCCGAAGGGGATCGCCTGGCACGCCGCCGGCGACCGACTGGTCGTCTGGGGACGACCCTGGCACGCGGCCACCACGCAGGTGGGTATCACAGCCACCAACAGCCAGGGTGACGCGATCCACCCGGTGACCTTCGTGGTCCACCCCTGACGGGGACGGGCCGCCGCCGCGGCCCCCGAGCGGCTCGTGGGGGGCACGCAGGGAGCCGGCGGTCCCGTGCTCGTCCGCCCACCGAGCGCCCGTCCCGCGCCGGACGCCGCCCGGCGCTCAGCCGAAGCGACGGAGCAGGGCCTCGGTCGCCTCGTCGGCCCGAGGGTCGACTGCCCGCCGGGACGGGTCGGCGTCGTGCCATGCGACGATCTCCCGGGCGCCGGCGGAGAAAGCGACCCGTGCCACGTAGTCGGGCACCACCGAGCGGATCTTGGTGTTGTCGAAGATCACCGTGTGCGCCTTGTCCCCGACCAGCCCGGGTCCCCACTCGGGCACCGTCCGGGCGATCGCGTCGGAAGCGACATGGACCAGCTCGGGGTCAGGGTTGCCGGCGGCGACCGCCAGCTCCCGGTAGATCTGGTCCCAGGTGAGCGCCTCCTCCCCGGTGATGTGGAACGCCTCGCCGATCGCCTGCGGGTGACCGAGCAGGCCGACGAGACCGTGGGCGAAGTCGGCGGAGTGGGTCAGGTGCCAGCGCGACGTGCCGTCGCCGTGCACGACCACCGGCAGGCCCCGGCGCATCCGCTCGACGGTCGCCCAGCCCCCGGTGAGCGGCACCGACGTGCGGTCGTAGGTGTGGGAGGGGCGCACGATGGTGGCCGGGAAACCGTCGTCGCGGTAGGCGCCGACGAGCAGGTCCTCGCAGGCGATCTTGTCGCGCGAGTACTGCCAGTACGGGTTGCGCAGCGGCGTCGACTCGACGATCGGCAACCGGCCGACCGGTTTCTGGTAGGCCGACGCGGAGCTCACGAACACGTACTGGCGTAACCGGCCGCCGAAACGCTCGATGTCGGCTGTCACGTGCTCGGGGGTGAAGGCGACGAAATCGCAGACCACGTCGAAGTCCCGGCCGGCGAGCACCGCTGACGTCCCGTCGGGATCACGGATGTCGGCCACCAGCACCTCGATCCCTTCGGGAACCGGGCGCAACTGGGAATGCCCCCGGTTGAGCACCGTCACCTCGTGGCCGACAGCAACGGCTCGGCGGGCACATTCTGCGCTGATGATGCCCGTGCCCCCGACGAACAGCACCGACAGTCCGCTCATCCTCCCACCGCTCTACGGGTCCGCTCGTCGCTCGTGGCGAGCCGCGTGGACAGTGACGGCAGCCGCCCGTTGAGGCAGGCGCCGGTGCGCAGGTCGAAACGCCGGCCGTGGAGGGTGCAGGTGAGCACGTCACCGTGGCGCTCCCCGAAGCGGGACAGGTCGGCGCCGAGGTGCGGGCAGCGACGCCCGACGATCCACTCACCGCAGCGGAAGGTGTCGTCGCCGTCCCGGTCGCCGTAGGCTTCGCGTTCGGCTGCTGCGAGGGTCGCCTCCAGGTAGGCCATCCGGTCGGGGTCGAGGCACTTGAAGAAGCTGAAGACCGCTTCGTTGTACCCACCCACCCGGTCGGCCTCGAACCGGCACGACAGGAGGGTGTCGTTCACCCAGTCGGTGACGTGGCGGTCGACCAGCGACCAGAGCACCTCGGGGGCGAACCCGAACCAGTGCTCCCAGCTCTCTCCCCGCCAGCGCCGAAGGGTCCCCTCCCCCGGGTCGAGCACCACCCCGTAGTCGCCGGCGTCGAGCACCAGGCGCCCCCCGAGGGCCCGGCGGAGGGTCGGCGCGCCGGCGAGGAGCGGCTCCCACCAGCTCGACAGAGCGGCGGCCAGCTGGTCCCCGTCGCGTCCGGCCACCAGCGCCGGCTCGGGGCGGGCCGCCTCGGTCTGCGCCTTTCTCCTCTCCTGGTAGGCCCGCAGGTAGCCCTCCTTGTCACCCCATATCTCGGTGGGCTCGACCGCATGGCTCACCTCCAGCCGCCCCGGCGCGAGGGTGATCTCGCTGCCCGAGTAGGCGAGGACCCCCCTCTCGACGCCGGCGTCGGCCATCTCGGCGAGGAACCGTGGTTGGTCGGGGAAGATGCTCCCCGGGTCCCCGTCCAGGTCGTTCAGGTCGAACAGCTCGGGGTCCAGGAACGCCGGCGGACCGGCGAAGGGCACCACGTGGGCCGCCCCCACCGCTTCGATGTAACCGAGGGCCCGGGCCGCCTGGCGTTCCCGTTTCGCCCGGGCCTCCAGGGACTTGGTGGCCGGGTCCATCCGGTACACCATCGGGTACCAGATCGCCCCCGAGTACTGCAGCAGGTGCAGGTCGTAGGGGCCGAGCGCGCCGAGAGCGGCCGGGTCGCGGGGATGGCAGTCGTTCTGGTCGAGGACCCGGCAGGTGCCGTCGTCGACCGCCAGGACCGAGTCGCCCATCGGCCCGTCGGAGGGTGACGCAGCGACAGCGATCATCACCCGGATGCCGTCGAGCTCGACGGGCACCCCGTCGCGGGTCTGCACGAAACGGGTGAAGCCGAGGTCCCGGAGGGCCGCTCGGAGCTCCCCGAGCGGGAAGTCCGGCAGCAGGACCGTCGCCTGCTTGTCGACGTGCCCGGCGAGGAACTCCGGATCGAAATGGTCACGGTGCAGGTGGGAGATGTACAGGTAGGTCGGCGACGCCAACCGGGCGGGGTCGATGCCGGCGTTGTCGGGGAAGGGGTACCACGAACCGAGATAGGCCGGGGAGAACCACGGGTCGCAGAGCACCGAGCTGTCCGCGCTGGAGATGAGCAGGCCGGCGTGGCCGGTGAGCAGGACTTGCAAGTTCGCGCCCTCGCAGGATCGTGGCGGGTTCCTCTGGTCGACCGACACCTCGGGGTTGTTGCCGTCGACCGCTCCACCCTACAGCCGGGGCCCCGGAGCGCCGATGACAACCGGAGGTGCCGGACGCCCCGGCACCGCTCGAGGCCGATGGAGGTCGGTGTGCTCCGAGCCGGCGTTGTCGCAATGGTGCTGGCGGTCGCGGTCGGGGTGATCGTGAGCCAGGGTCTCGACCCGGCCGTCGCCTGGTTCGTGCACGGCCTTCGCCTCGAGGGCGCCCCCCACCGGCTGCCGACCC
>JAKABK010000317.1 GCA_021796905.1 Actinomycetes bacterium | reverse complement strand
GGGGAGATGGCGGCCGCCACGAGCACGTTCGTGTCGGCCACGGCCCTGGGCGGAGACACCTACGCCGTATGGCGGGTGGAGCGTGCTGTCCGTACGGCTCGTACCTCGCCCACGGCGACCTCCATGGCCTCCCCGTCATCGAGGGTTTCGCGCTTGGCCACCCGTTCCATCAGCGCCCGCAGGTCCGCCCTCGCCGCCTCGAGCCGGCCGTCGCCCAGGTATGCCCGCAAGGCGTCCTCGACCACCCGGCTCTCGCTTTGCTGACGAGCAGCGGCGACGACCTTGGTGGCAGTCAGGACGTCCGGGTCCAAGTAGACCGTGGTCTTGCGGCGCTCCACAGCTTCATGATCGCTCGGTCGCCGTTATTACGTCAAGACGGTGGTGGCGTTGGTGCAGTTCGGGCGCTGACGGCCGTGCCCGTTGCGTGCCCGATCAACCGGCACGCAGGGGTGTTCGACGGTCCGCACCGAAGGCCTCCACGACCAGGCGGCTCTACGAGCTTGCCGCCGTCCTCGACCTGGTAGCGACGCGAGACTCGGACATGGCCGCCTGGAGCCGGAGCCTCTCCACCGACGGGTGGTCATGGCTCGAAGTGGCGGCCGGGCCCGGCGGCCCAGCAGAGATCCTCCGGTACCGGCGGGCCGACCTGCTGGCGCCCCGCCCACCGACCCGCCTCGAGGTCGCCAGCGACGAGGAGGCCGAACCCGCACCTGCCCCGGCAGCCGCCGCTCCGGACGCCGTGAGGAGCCGAAGAAGGCCGGGCCCTCGCCGCCGCCCCCGGTGATCCCCGCCCAGCGGTGATGAACCAGCGAGCCGCCTTCCACTCAGCGGACCACTCATCGACGCCCTGGCCCGCGGTTTCGAGGTTGTGGCGGTTACGGGCCAAGCGTCTACCGCCCCGGCACACGCCGAGCACGCCGGTCGCCGACTGGGCTTCGACGTCGACCGGACGGGCCGTGAGAACCTGGAGGCGCCACTGCTTCTGCCAACGCTCCTCGCCGGTGGCGTAACCGTAAGATCTTGCCCTTCTGTCCGCCGGGAGCGACATCGATCCTCCCGGCGATCTCCTTGATCCGAGCCACCAGCGAAGCACGCTCGGCTCGCAGGTTGCGCTTCGCCAACCCGTAGGTGTCCTCGGTGGTCCGGGTGATCGCTCCCGCCCAACGAGACGACGACTGCGCGCTCAACGCCCGCTTGCGCTCCCGGCGTGACACCGCCCTCCCCTCGGCGTCCAAGCCGCCCTCGGCCACCCGCCGGGCGAGATCCGCTGACACCAGATGCCCGAGATCGCCACCGACAGCCTCGAGAACCGCCCGGTCGGTGGCATCGACAGCCAGGCGCGTCCGGACCCGAGCCCCGCCAGGGCCAGCCACGACGAACGGCTCGGAGATCTGGCGCAAACGCCCAGCGTGGCTCACGACACCATCCTCCCACCCGACTGCGGCAGCGCCCTCGGGCCCAGGTCGTGCTCGGCGCAACGCAAGGCCTTCTCCGCCCGGTTCCTCGCCGAGCGACGCCCGTACAGCCGGGCTCAGGAACTCGTGAGCACCTCGGTCACCTCCCGCACCAGGTCGTCGTCCACCTCCCCGTCCTCGACGGCCACCAACCGCCGCCCTCGGGCCGATGAGGCAGCCCCGACCAGCCCGGCGTTCACGCGCGCCGAGCGGTCACAGTGCTCGACTACAACCGTCGTCACCTTCGCATCGGCCAGCAGACGACACAGCTTCGAGCGAGAGCCGTTCATTCCCGAGCCCACCTCGGCCTCCACGCTCACCACCGGGTGCCCCGCCTTCGCCGCCCACTCCGACAGTCTCGCCACCTGGCGGTCCAGGTCCGCCCGTTGGTCGTGCGAGGACACCCGAGCACAAGGTCCCAGGGCCGTCGGCGTACCACCAACCACTGAATCCGGCGACACCAATACTCCTCGACGAGCTGCCCGCCTCTGCATACAGACGGCTGGCCCGGGTCCACCTCACCAACGTCTCCCGCTACCCGTACTGGTACGGCGAAGACGCCCATGGGCCACCTGGCTGACCCGGCTCCGCGTTCCCGCTCGCAGCTCCTGGCGTTCCCAGCCTGGTCGGCCGGCGTTCCCAACCGTGGACGCAAAGCCCCCCTTACCAGCACTCAGGAGGTTTGTCACACCTATCTGGTGAGCGGCCGCACCGCACCGCTCTACCCCACCTCGGGCTTCACTGCGGCCGGCTGGACCGCGGCCGGCTGGCCGGTCCTCGACGCCGGCGGCATCGCGAACCTGGTAGCGCTCGCCGGCGAGGCCCTCGTCCTCGCCGGGCTCCCGCCGTTCGCCTCGGCGGCCGGCAAGGACCTCCTCATGGCTGGCGCTCGGCGCTGGGGCCAGGCGGTCGAGGAGCTCTACGCGCTGAGCATCGTCGCTTCGAGCGGGGCGGTGATCGCCACGGTCCGACGGCGCCGGCGGGCCGGGTGGGCGACGAGCCCAGCGGCCGCCGGCGGGACAGCGCTGTCGATACCCCGGCTGTCGTGGCGGCGATCGCCGGGGCGGCGCTGCGAGTACCCGCGGGTGTCGTCGGGCGGCCGGTCAGCTCCGGCGCCACTGGGCGGGGTCGATCACCGACGGGGGCCGCCGGGCCCGGGTGGCCTGCTCGAAGGCGTAGGCGAGCGCGAGGATCCGGGCTTCGCTCCACGCCGGTCCGCAGAGGCTGATCCCCACCGGACGGCGGTGGGTGGCGCTGTAGCCGGCGGGCACACACACCGACGGGTAGCCGGCACGCGCCCCCCGGTCGGCGCTCGCCTCGTTGGCGAACAGCAGGGCCTCGACCCGGTGATCGGCGAAGGCCCGGTCGAGTTGGTCGCGACCGTAGACCAGGTCGGCGGCCCGGGCCTCCCGGTAGCGGGCGACGCTGGCCGGCTCGGAGTGCTCGACCGCCAGCGCTGCTTCCAGGCGGGCCTGGCCGAACTTCAGCTCCTCGTCGGGGTGCGCCGAGTTGAAGGCGACCACCTCCGCCAGGGTGCGCGCGGCCGCGCCACAGCCCGGGCGGGCCAGGTAGGCCGCCAACGCCGGGGCGAGCTCGTAGACGAGCACGAAGACCCCTGGCGAGGTTCCCTCCAGGCTGACCGCCACCAGCTGCGCGCCGAGCGACCTCCACGCCTCGAGCGAGTCGGCCCAGACGCTCCGGTCCCCTTCGGGTAGGCCCTCGGGTTCGACGACCCCGATCCGGGCGCCGGCCGCGGCGTCGGCCCGCAGCCCGGCGGTGTAGTCACGCCCGTCGGGCGCTCCGGCGGTCGCCGGGTCGGCCGGGTCGGGACCGGCGATCGCAGACAGCAGA
>JAKABK010000316.1 GCA_021796905.1 Actinomycetes bacterium | reverse complement strand
CTCCAATACCCTCAGGCTCTTCCAACTACCTCCTCCGGTCCAGCGCCTGCTCGGAGAGGGGCAGCTGACCGCAGGTCACGCCCGGGCGCTCCTCGGAACTCCGGACCGTGCCTTCCAGGAGGCACTAGCCCGCCGGGTGGTCACCGAGCAACTCTCGGTGAGAGCGGTCGAAGACCTGGTCCGTGAGCGCAACGAGATCGGCACCGAGGCGGACCGCTCGGATCAGGGCACCCAGGCAGGAGGGTCATCGCTGCGCCCCTCCAGGCTTCGCCCCCCGGGGGTCCTCGAGCTCGAGGAGCTTCTCTCCGAGCACTTGGCCACCCGGGTCCGGGTCCAGGTCACCGCCAACCGGGGGAAGGTGGTCGTCGAGTTCGCCACCCTCGAGGACCTCGAGCGGATCTATCGCGCGATGACCTCCACCCCGGCGCCACCCGAGGGCTGAACCCTCCCCCGTTGGAGCCCCGCCGCCGGTCCCGCTACGGCCCGATGGCCCAAAGCTCTACCCGAGATCCAGGTTCACGGGAGCTTGCACCTCGACTTCATCCACAGCCTGTGCCTAAAGGTGTGGACGAAGCGAAGCCCGGTAGCACCAGGGCAGGAGACCCCGACGGGCGACCACGCCGGCGCTCACCGGCAAGGCCCCCGAGGGCAAGGTGCTCACAGGTACGGGTGGAGCTCCTGGAGCAGCTGACCCTTTCCTTTGGCCCCGACGATCCTCAGCTTGGGTTCCCCGTCCTTGAACAGGATCATCGTCGGGATGCTCATCACGTCGAAGCGGCGGGCGAGCTCCATGTTGTCGTCGATGTTGATCTTCCCGAGCTTCAGCTTCCCGGCTTGTTCCTCGACGATCTCGTCGAGGACCGGTGCCACCATCTTGCATGGCCCGCACCACTCAGCCCAGAAGTCCACCAAGACGGGCTCGCTCGACGCACCGAGCTGCTCGTCGAAGGTCTGGTCGGTCAGGGTGACGTGGTTCGTGCTCAAGGTCTTCGCCTTCCTCCGGCGCTATCGGGGGGAGGAGCCGGCGGCGCCTCCGCTTTGCCCCCGAACGCTTTGCATGGAGTACAACAAGACGACCGGGCTCTGGCATTCCACTCTGCGGGTCGCCGGTCGGTACGCCGGTCAGGACTCCAGCCAGCGCTCGACGTCGATCGCCGCCATGCAACCGGAACCGGCGGCCGTGATCGCCTGCCGGTACACGTGGTCCTGCACGTCCCCGCAGGCGAAGACACCCTCGACGTTCGTCGCGGTCGACCCGGGACGGGTGCGGATATAGCCGTTGTCGTCGAGATCGAGCTGACCCTTGAACAGCTCCGAGCTCGGGGCGTGGCCGATCGCTACGAAGACACCGGTCACCTCGAGCGCCTCCTCGGCACCGGTGACGACGTTGTGCAACCTGATCCGCTCCACCTTCGACTGGCCCTCCACCGCGGTGACGACCGAATCCCACAGGAAACGGATCTTCTGGTTGGCGAAGGCCCGCTCCTGCATTATCTTCGAGGCTCGCAGCTCGTTGCGACGGTGGACCACGGTGACGCTCTCTGCGAACTTGGTCAGGAAGAGCGCCTCCTCGAGCGCCGAGTCCCCGCCCCCGACCACAGCGATGTCCTGGCCACGGAAGAAGAACCCGTCGCAGGTGGCGCAGGTAGAGACACCGTGGCCGAGCAGCTCCAGCTCTCCTTCCACCCCGAGCATCAACGAACGTGCCCCGGTCGAGACGATCACCGAGCGGGCCCTGACCTGCTTCTCCCCGCCGCTGCCCGGGTCGGCGAACCAAACCCCGAACGGACGCTCGCTCAGGTCCACCCGGGTGACCCGGGTGGTGAGCAGCTCCGCCCCGAAACGAGCCGCCTGGGCCCTCATGGTGGCCATCAGCTCCGGTCCGAGGATCCCCTCCACGAAGCCGGGGTAGTTCTCCACCTCGGTCGTGAGCATCAGCTGGCCGCCGGGCTGATCACTGGTCGAGGAGGGTTCGCCCTCGACCACCAGGGGTGACAGAGTGGCCCGGGCTGTGTAGATGGCCGCGGTCAGCCCGGCTGGGCCGGAGCCGATCACGACCACGTCTCGCACGCCGTCCTCAACCTTCATGGTTCCTCCTGATCTCTCTATCCCCGGCGTCGGCTACGCCGTGAGAACAGGAACAACCCCGCAGCGACGAATATTGCCCCGAGCACTGCGTAGGTACCCCACACTCGGGATGAGTAGGGCTCGATCGGGAGGTAGACCTCGACGAGCCGGGTGAGCCCTACGAGGAACAGGATCATGGCGAGCACTGCCAAGGGCACCGCCACGACCCCGAAGACGACCACTCGGGCGAGCTTCACCACTGGGACGGTCGTCCGGTCCCGCACGAGCGCCACTACCGACTCGATCCGATCGGCTAGCTCTGTGGTCCATTCGTGGGTCGCTGCGTCGAGACGGGAAGCACCTCGGGCACCCTCTCGAGCAGGGGCCGGGCCGGTACCCGGAACCCCGGTCGTCACCCCGGGATCACCTGGGGTCGAGCTGGCCGGGACCGCCGGGACTTCCTCTGGCATACGGTGAGCCTATCGAGCGCTGACCCCAGCACCCGAAGGGCCGGTCCGCAGCGGGAACAGAGAGCTCCTACCGCCGCTGCGGTGAGCCCCGGACGCTCAGCTCGGCCACGTTCGCCCGGCCGGCAGGCCCGAGGTCGGTCAGCCACAGCAGGACCCAGCGTCCCGTCCGACCGGCGAGGTCGAAGGTGGTCGATCCGTGGATGTCGCGGCGAGCCGACACCGCAACCCCCCACTCGGAGAGTGGCTGGCCGCGGGCGACGGGGTGGTCCGAGACATAGGTGCTCGCCGACCAGCCAACGGTGGACGAGGTCACCCTCAGGCTCGACAGCCGCGCCGGACCGGCCAACTCGATCGCCAGACCCTCGCCGCCGTAGAGCCCGCCGAAGTGGGCCCGGTCCGGACCGAGGTACTGTTCGGTCCACCAGCTCGTGCGCGGGTTCCCGTCGAAGGTCAGCGACGTCCCGTTCGGGTCGTCGGGAGGATATCCAGCCACGGCGAGGTAGACCTTCACCGAGCGGATGGCCACCGCACCGACCCGCGTCGCTCGCGCCGCCGGCGAGCTGCTGAGCATGAGCAGGCTGCCGACCACGACCGCAGCGACAGCTACCGCCGCCACCGCCACCCCCGCACCCGACGGTCGGTGGCGGGAGCCCCGGAGCTCGGCACTGCTCGAGCCCCTGCCCACCCCGAGCGGCCCGCCCTCCCTGAGCGGTCCGCGTGACCCGGGTCGCGACCAGACGGCACCTCCCGTCGGGTCCTGACCGGATGGC
>JAKABK010000009.1 GCA_021796905.1 Actinomycetes bacterium | reverse complement strand
TCCGGCCCTGTCGGTCCGGCCCTGTCGGTCCGGCCCTGTCGGTCCGGCCCGGTCACCCGCCGGCGTCGGGCGGGGGAGCCGGCGGGTGGAGCGGTACCAGCGCACGGGTGAGCTCTCCGAGCGCGGCTCCGAGCGCGGCGCCGGCGATCACGTCGGAGGCGTGGTGGATCCGCACGTGCAGCCGGCTGGTCGCAACGACGACCGCGACCGCGTAGTACAGCGGCCACGCCGGGTCGTCGTCGCGCAGCAGCGCCGCCCCGAAGAACGCGGCGCTGGCGTGACCGCTCGGGAAGCTGCTGCTGCGCGGGGTGCGCAGGTACAGCGGTCGGGGGCCCTCCTGAACCGGCCGGGAGCGACGGAACACCCATTTGACCGGGCCGTTGACCACCGCCGACTCGACCCCCAGGCCGATCAGGGCCCGCAACAGCGGGCGTCTCCACTCCTGGTCCCGCCGGCGGGCGGCCTGGGCCCCGGCGAGCAGCATCCACAGCACGCCGTGGTCGCCGAGGGCGCTCGCGGCGTACATCAGCATGTCGAGCGAGCGTCGCCCCCGCAGGTGGCGGGCGACCAGGCCGTCGGCGATCGCGTCGAAGGCCTCGAACGACTGGAGGGGGCGGCTGGTCACGCCGGCACCGCGACCGGAGGGAGCCGGTTGAGATCGCCGCCGACCGCCGGGCAGTAGATGTGGTAGGGGCACCAGCTGCACGCCGGTCCGGGTCGGGGTCGGAAGTCCTCCTCGTCGCAGGCCCGTTCCACTGCCGACCACACCGCTGCCGTCTGGCGGCGCCAGGCCTCGAGGGACTGGTCGGTGGGTACGGTCGAGATGACCACCGGCTCGCGCAGGTGCAGCAACTGGACCCTGGCCGGGCGGACGCCGAGCAGCTCCTCGCACAACAATGCGTAGAAGTGGACACCGGCGAGCCGGGTCTGCTCGTACCCCCGGGAGGGGGCCCGGCCGGTCTTGTAGTCGGTGACGACCAGCCTCCCGTCGTCGTCGAGGTCGAGCCGGTCGATGATCCCGGTGAGCCGGAGGTTGCCGAGCTCGACCGAGAGACGCAGCTCGGTACCGATCACCCGCACCTGTCGGGGATCCTCGAGCTCGAGCTCGTTGCGCACGAGGGTCTCGGCGTCGGCGACGAACGCCGCGAGGGTCTCGTCGTCGAAGGCCAGGTCGGCGTTCTCCGCGGCGGAGAGCACTTCGGGGACTGCCCGCTCCAGGCGGGCGAGGGCGGCGTCGAGGGTGCGTCGCTCGGGTTCCTCCTCGGCGAAGAGCAGCTGCAGCGCCCGGTGCACGACGGTCCCCTTCACAGCGGGGATCGAGCTCGGCTCGGGGATCCGGTCGATGTTGGACAGCCGGAACGCGAGGGCGCAGTCCTTGAAGCTGGTCACCTTGGTAGGGGAGAGGGATGTCGGCCGCGGTAGCGCCATGGGCCCGAAGGCTAACGACCCGCGCCGACAGCTACGGGGAGCCCGGCGGTGCTCACCGGCGTCGACCCCCGACGGCGCCGAGAGCGGACGCGATCGCGGAGCCGACCCGCTCCGGCGCGGTCATCGGCCCGAAGTGGTCCAGGTCCTCGAAGCGCTCGAGGGTTGCTGCCGGCAGGAGCCCGGCGATCGGCTCGGCGAGCTGCGCCGGTGGCAGGTCGCTGCCGCCGCGGGCGACCACGACGGGGACCTCGACCTCCCCGAGGTGCTCCCAGGTCGGGGTGCGTGCCGCCCCTTCGTAGAAGGAGGCCTCCTCCCCGGGCGGGCACGCCAGCTCCACGGTCCCGTCGTCACGGTCGACCAGGCCGTGGTCGACGTAGGCGTCGAGGACCCTGCGGTCCATCGCAGCGAAGGGCGGCTTGCGGGCGTAGTTGGCGGCCGCGGTTTCCCGCGACGGCCACACCGCCCGACGCTGGCGGGCGATCACCGCCAGCTGCGGGGACACGCCACCGGTCCCGGGAGGGACGACGACCGGCTCGTAGCAGTAGAGGCCGGCGAATGTCCCCGGGCGTAGCTGCTCGGCACGCAACAGGACCGCAGCGCCGAGGGAGTGGCCGGCTCCGAGCAGCGGTCCGTCACCCCCGACGGCCTCGGCGACGGCGAGCAGGTCCCGGGCGAGACGCTCCCAGTCGCTGTAGTCCCGGTCCGGGGCGTGCCCCGAAGTGCCGTGGCCCCGCTGGTCGAGCGCCCAGACCCGGTTGGCGGAGCGGAGCGGAGCGGCGAGCGGCTCCCAGACCTTGGCGTGGAAGCCGGTCCCGTGCACGAGTAGCAGCGGTGGGCCCTCCCCGCCCAGGTCCCAGGTGGCCAGCTCCACCCCGCCGTCGCCGGTGACCCTCGGGCCGGCCTCCCAGGTCTCGTCCACCCCGGCGAAGCTAGCGGCCCGCCGGTGTAGTTTCGGCCGGGTGGACGCCGCCGAGGTCGCCGACGCGAACCGCCGTTACTACGAGGCGTTCGAGGCAGCGGACCTCGACGCCATGTCGGCGGTCTGGGAGCGCTCGGAGCGCGCGACCTGCACCCACCCGGGCTGGTCGACGCTGCGGGGCTGGAGCCAGGTCCAGGCGTCGTTCTTCTCGCTGTTCCAGCAGCCGCTGCGCATGCAGTTCCTGCTCACCCGCCAGGACGTCCACGTAGAGGGCGACGTCGCCTGGTTGTCGCTCGACGAGAACCTCCTCGGTGAGCAGGGCGGGGTCACCGTCGCCACCTTCAACCTGTTCGTGCGGGACCACTGGAGCGGGCAGTGGTCGATGGTCTGCCACCACGGCTCGGCGGTGCACGCCTCGGTCACCTGACGGGCGGTTCGGCCCGGGCCGGCCCCCCGAGCAGGTCGAGGAGCGTCCGGGCGTTGTCGACGGCGTCCCCCCGGTGGCAGTTGTCGAGCAGGAGGTGCACCTCCTCGCTCGACGAGGCGAGATCGGCGACCGCCGGCACCCAGCCCTCCAGCTCGACCCGGCCGTAACGGTACGGTCGGGTCGAGCGGTCTGCCTCGCAGCAGCGCCGGCCGACGAAGCGCACCACCGCGAGCTCGGAGGTGGCGGCGACCACCGACGGCCCAGGGTCGGCGCCGCGTCGGGGCGGTCCGTCGACGCAGACCAGGCCGATCCCCCGCGAGTCGAGCCACTCGAGGGTGGCCTCGGTGGAGTCGCCCCCGAACCAGCGCCCCTCGGGCAGCTCGACCGCTACCCTCACCCCCGGCAGACGTCGGCGGAGAGCGTCGAGCTCGGACCAGGTCGCGGGTCGCGGGCCCCACCACGACGGGTAGCGCAGCAGGACCGCCCCGAGCCGGCCGGCGTCGACGAGAGGCTGGAGCGCGTGGCGGAAACGGTCCCAGCACTCCTCGATCACCGCGGCGGGCAGGTGGTCGGCGTACAGGCGTCTCTGGTCGCGCCGCTCGGCGGGCAGCTCCGAACGAAGGTCGGGCCACAGCGACCCCGGCAGGGTCGGCGCCCCGGTGAGCAGCGACCAGCCCCGCACGTCGAGAACGAAACCGGGCGGGGTGCGCTCCGCCCACTGGGCGCACAGCTGCGGGGTGGGCGGGAAGCGGTAGGTGGTCGCCACCTCGGCGAGCGCGAACTGCCCGGCGTAGTAGGCGAGCCGCTCCCGGGCGGTCATCGTCGAGCGAGGGTAGAAGCCGCCGTCGCGGACGAGGCTGCGGTCCGCCCAAGAGCAGCAGCCGGCCCGGACCAGCGCAGAGCCGACCCGCACCGACCCGGTGGGAGCGCCGAGCCCGGACGCCCCGCCGGCGCCCGAGCGGGCCGCAGTTTCGGTCAAGGGGACCTCGGGTAAGCGGCCAGGGTGCCGGGGTTCACTGCCGAGGATGGTACCGACCGGTCGCGAGGCCATGACGCTGCCCGTGACTGACCCCCGGGGGTGGGCGGTGGAGCCCGGCTACCACGACACCTCAGGACGGTGGCGGGATGCCCCCGAGGCGACGATCACCGCGGTCCTCGCCTCGATGGGTGCCCTCGAGCCGGACGCCCCCCACCCGGACTCGGACCCGACCGTCGCCCTCACCGTCCGCTCGGACCATCCGCTGCCGGCCGTCCCCGTCGGGGTCGTGGTCCTGGAGGACGGCGGGGAGCTCCCGGTCGGCGACGGGCGGCTCCCCGACGACCTGCCGCTCGGCTACCACCATCTGGTCCCCGACGACGGCCCGCCGAGGCGCCTGGTGGTCTGCCCCGGCCGCTGCCCGGAGGCGCTCGGGTCGCGTTGGGGGTGGGCCGCGCAGCTCTACGCCGCCCGGTCCCGGGACAGCTGGGGGATCGGGGACCTGGCCGACCTGCGCCGCCTGACCAGCTGGGGGAGGTCCCTCGGCGCCGAGCTCACCTTGTTGAACCCGCTCCACGCCGGGCCGCCCGGCCCGCACCCCCAGTCGAGCCCCTACTTCCCCTCCAGCCGTTGCTTCTCGAACCCGCTCTACCTCCGGGTCGAGGACGTCGCCGGCTCCGACGACCTCGAGGGCCTGGAGGGCCTCGCCGCCACCGCCCGGCAGCTCAACGGGCAACGCTTGATCGACCGGGAGCGGGTCTGGGCGCTCAAGTCGGAGGCGCTCGAAGCGGTTTTCGCCCGGACCGAGGCGTCACCCGCGACGGTCGCCGGGCTCGACGCCTACATCGCGGAGCGGGGGGAGGCCCTGGTCGGCTTCGCGACCTTCAACGCCCTCGCCGAGATCCACGGGCTGCCCTGGCAGTCATGGCCGGCCGAGCTGCGTCGTCGCGGTTCGGCTGCTGTCGCGGCCTTCGCGGCGAGCGCCGAGGGCGGCCGCCGGGTCCGTTACCACGCCTGGCTGCAATGGCAGATCGACCGCCAGTTGGCGGCGAGCGCCCCTGCCGAGCTGATCTCCGACGTCGCGGTCGGTGTCGACGCCGGCGGGGCGGACACCTGGATGTGGCCGGAGACCTTCGCCACCGGGATGCGGGTCGGGGCCCCGCCGGACGACTTCAACCGGCTCGGCCAGGACTGGGGGCTGCCGCCGTGGGACCCTTGGCGGTTGCGCTCCGCCGGCTACGAGCCGTTCGTGCAGACGGTGCGGGCCGCTCTGCGCCACTCCGCCGGGCTGCGGGTCGACCACGTGATGGGATTGTTCCGTCTGTACTGGATCCCGGCCGGGGTGGGCTCCGACGCCGGGACCTACGTCCGCTACCCGTACTGGGACCTGCTCAACATCTTGTCGCTCGAGGCGCACCGGGCCGGGGCGTTCGTGGTCGGCGAGGACCTCGGGACCGTCGAGGACGTCGTGCGCGCCGAGCTGGCCGAGCGCCGGGTGCTCTCCTACCGGCTGTTGTGGTTCGAGCCCGACCGTCCCGCGGAGTGGGGCCCGGAGGCCCTCGCCGCGGTGACCACCCACGACCTGCCCACCGTCGCCGGGATGTGGACGGGGGAGGACCTCGAAGCCCAACGACGCCTCGGTCTCGACCCCAACGAGGGCGGCTCGGCCGCGATCGCCCGGCGCCTGGAGGACTGGGGCGGGTTGACCCCCGGTGCCGAGCCGGCCGAGGCGGTCCGCTCCGCCTACCGGCTCCTGGCGGAAGCTCCGTGCCGGGTGCTCACCGTCACCTTGGACGACGTGGCGGCGGTCGTCGAGCGTCCCAACATGCCCGGCACCCTCGACCAGTGGCCGAACTGGTCGCTGGCCCTCCCGGTGCCGATCGAGGAGCTCGAAGTGAGCCCCCTGGCGGCGGCGGTCGCCGCCGAGATGAACAGCGGGCCGCGCGAACCGCCGCCGGCGCCGGCCGGCAGCGGCGGGTGAGCCCGACCGGTAGCGTCGGTGCCGATGGACCTCCCGGTCGTCCCCCCGCTCCCGCCGGTGCCGTTCTCGCCGGTGCCGGTCGAGCCGGCGCCGGGGGTGGCGGCCCCTGGCGCGCCCTGCGATCCGCCCGCCGTCCATGGATGAGGCGGGGCCGGCTCGTGCCGGCACCGAGGGCTCCGCAGTGCTGGTCCCGGTGCCGCAGGCCGAGAAGGTCCTGGCCGAGTGGCGCGCCCGCCACGACCCGGTCGCCGCTGCCGGGGTTCCGGCGCACGTCACCTTGATCGTGCCGTGGTTGCCGGCCGACGAGATCGGTCCGGGGGCCCTGGCCGGGCTCGCGGAGGTGGCCTCCTCGACGCCGCCGTGGGAGTTCCGCCTAACCGGGGTCGCATGGTTCGGCCGGAGGGTCCTGTGGCTCGTGCCCGAGCCCGCCGAGGAGTTCACCCAGCTGACCGTCAGGCTCGCGGACCGCTTCGGGACCCCCCCGTGGGAGGGGGCGTTCGACGAGCTGGTCCCCCACCTCACCGTAGGCCGGGCCGACGGTGACGCCACCGCCCTCGACCGGGTCGCCGACGAGCTGCGCGCCCGGCTCCCCATCGACTGCCGGGCCGACGAGATGTGGGTGATGCTCGCCTCCGGGCGCCGCTGGTCGGTCCGGGCCCGCCTGCCCTTCGGACGCCGGTCCGGGGCGCTCGGCGGAGCGACGGTTACTCCCCGGTTCCACCGAGGGCGTCGAGCAGCGCCTTGAGCTCGTCGCCGGGACCGGCCGGGACGCTGTAGCCGGTCTCGTCGCGGATCTCCGAGAAGTGGTCCCGGACGTCCTCGACGCGGAGGGCCGGGCTGGTGAAACCTCGGGTCATTCCGATGAAGAACCTGGCCACCCGTCCGCCGCCGACGGTGTAGACCTCCCCGCTCACCGGAACGCTCTCGTGCGCCAGGTAGGCGACGACCGGCGACACGAGAGCCGGGTCGAGCTTGTCGGCCGCTGCGCCGAGCAGCTCCTCGGTCATCCGGGTCCGGGCGAGAGGGGCGATGGCGTTGACCTTTATGTTGTACCGGGCCCCCTCGGCTGCCAGCACCCGGGTGAAGCCGACCAGGCCCATCTTCGCGGCCCCGTAGTTGCTCTGGCCGAAGTTGCCGAGGATCCCCGAGTTGGAGGAGGTGTTGACCACCCGCCCGTAGCCCTGCTCGCGCATCTTCACCCAAGCCGGGCGCGTCACGTGGAACGCGCCTTTGAGGTGCACGTCGATCACCGGGTCGAGCAGCTCGGGGGTGAGGTTGTGGAACGCCTTGTCCCGCAGGATGCCGGCGTTGTTGACCACGATGTCGACCCGGCCGAAGGCGCCGAGGGCGGTGTCGACGATCGCCTCGCCGCCCTCCGGCGTGGCGACGCTGTGCCCATCGGCCACCGCCTCGCCCCCGGCGTCGCGGATCTGGGCGGCGACGGTCTCCGCCGGCCCGAGGTCGGATCCCTCCCCGTGCACCGAGCCGCCGATGTCGTTGACCACCACCCTGGCGCCGCGTGCCGCGAGCAGCAAGGCGTGCTCCTTGCCGAGACCGCCGCCGGCGCCGGTCACGATCGCCACCTGCCCGTCGAAACCCAACTCTGCCATGTCACGGACGGTAGCCGCCCTCCCCGGGGCGGTCCAGCTTGCGAGCAGCGGCGGGTGACGCTCGGGCGTTCCGGCCGGAGCGGCGGGCTCGGGGTGGGATCAGTCCCCTGCCGGGAACGGCGCCGGGGTCGACAGCCATCCCCGCCGCCACCGCCACGGGGTGACCAGTCCCGCCCGGGGGTAGTCCTCGAACATCCAGCGGGCGAAGACCCGGCGGCTGGTGAGGGTGGCGTTGGCGATCCCGAACCAGGCCCTCGAACCGCGTTCGCTGGCGAGGACCCGGGAGAAGACCCCCGAGACGTGGTCGTCGAGGGCCATACCCCGACGGACCACGCTGCGGTAGTCGGCCGCCGCCCGCCCCGGGTCCTCGGCGCCGGCGGCAACGGCGGCGCGGGCGGCCAGCTCCCCGGTCTCGAGCGCCTGGGCGATGCCCTCACCGGTCATGCAGTCGGCGGCCCGGGCGGCGTCACCGGCGAACAGCACCCGCCCCCCGAGGCCGGCGAGCCGGGTGGCGCCGATACGGGCGGGGATCGGCCACGCCCGGACCGGCTCCTCGGGGGTGGCGTCGGGCCCGAGCACCTCGGCGATGTGGGGCCGGGAGAGCAGGTCCTCCCAGCGCCGCTTCATGCTGCCGGTCGGCTCACCCGGGGTGCGTCGCAACCCGAAGCCGAGGTTCGCCCGTCCGTCGGGCAACGGGAACGACCAGGCGTAGCCGGGGCGGAGGTCGTCTTCGAACCACACCCAGAAGTCGCGGGCTGCCGGGCCCACCCCCCGGTAGTACTGGCGCAAGGCGTGCCATTCACCGAGGTAGCCGCGCTCGGCGAGGCCGAGCGCCTTGCGCAACGGTGACCACATCCCGTCGGCGGCGACCACGTACCAGGCCCGCAAGCTGGAACCGTCGTCGAGCGCCAGCTCCACCCCGCAGCCACCACCGCAGGCGGTCACTGCGGTCACCGCCCTCCCCTCGTCCACCTCTGCGCCGGCCGCCCGGGCGAGCCCGACGAGGGCCGAGTCGAGCTCCCGGCGGGGGACGGTGGCGGCCCGCACCCGGTCCGGGTCGGGCAGCTCGAGGCAGGCGACCCTCCCGTCCGGGACCCGGACCCGGGCTCGCCGTACCGGTTGCCAGGAGGGGAGGACGGTCGGGTCGAGCCCGAGGCTCTCCAGGCGCCGGAGGGCCCCGGTGGTGAGGCCGTCCCCGCAGCACTTGTCGCGGGGGAACACCGCCCGGTCGAGGACCCCGACGCTCAGCCCGGCCCGGGCGGCGGTGATCGCCGCGGCGGCGCCGGCCGGTCCGGCGCCCACCACGGCCAGGTCGACGTCGAGCACCCTGTCAAGCTAAGCGCGCCCCGGCGCTATACCGTCCCGGTGGGCCCGGCGCGCGAGCGCCGAGCGGTTGTGGGGTTGCCGGCGAACGCCTCGGCCCGGGCTCACCGCCGGTCGAGCTCGGCGCGCAGCGCCTCCTCCAGGCTCGGGTGGCGCCACTCGAAGCCGGTGCGGGTGAGCACCACCGGGTCGACCCGCTGGCTGTAGAGGAGCAGCTCCCTGGCCATCTCCGCCCCGAGGACCAGCTCCAGGGCCGGGGTGGGCACGACGAAGGGGGCGGGACGTCCGAGCACCCGGGCGAGGGTCCTCGCGTGCTCGGCGTTGGTCACCGGTGCCGGCCCGACCAGGTTGACCGGACCGCTGACCGTCTCGGCGCCGAGGAGATGGACGATGGCCGCCACCTCGTCGGTGAGGGAGATCCAGCTGACCCACTGCCGTCCGCGCCCGACGCGCCCGCCGAGGCCGAGGCGGAAGATCGGGAGCTGCTTGGCGAGGGCTCCGCCGTCACGGGCCTGGACGATGCCGGTACGCAGGTGCACCGTCCGGACCCCTGCCGCCTCGGCGGGGGCGGTCGCCTGCTCCCACTGGCGGCACACGTCGGCGAGGAACCCCGAGCCGGAGCTGCTCGTCTCGCCGAGCAGCTCGTCGTCGCGGTCACCGTAGAAGCCGATCGCCGATGCGCTGAGCAGCACCCGGGGGGCCGGGTCGAGCTCGGCGACGGTCTCGGCGAGCAGTGCGGTGCCCCGGCTGCGGCTGTCGAGCACCGCCTGCTTGTGGGCCGGGGTCCAACGTCGGTCCCCGATCCCGACCCCTGCGAGGTGCACCACCGCCTCGACCCCCGCCAGACGCCCGGAGTCGATCGTGCCGGCGTCGGGGTCCCAGCGGGCTGCGGCGTCGCCCTCGGGGGACCGCACGATCCGCACGACGTCGTGGCCGGCGCGACGCAGCTCGCCGAGGAGGGTCCTGCCGATCAGCCCGTGGCTGCCGGTGACTGCGACCTTCATCGTCGTCCTCCTCGATCGGGTTCGTCGAGACTCGACTCTGTCGCGACTCCCGGTCTTGTACCCACTGCTGGCCCGAGGTGACCGGGCGGCGGGCTGGGCGCTCGGATCAGCCGGGTCGGCGACGCGGGGGTGCTACGAGCTGGTCGCCGGGCTCGCCGTAGGGGGAGCCGGCGGCCTCGTAGCAGTCCTCGTGGAAGTGCTCGACGCGGTCCCAGCGGGAGTCGAGGTACACGTTGGCGATCACCTGTCGTCGCTGGTGACGGGCGGCGAACTTGACCGGCTCGCCGCAATGGGCGCAGTTGGCGTCGTTGCCCGGGTCTACCGGGCGCGTCACCGCCCGGCTGACCGGGGAGAACGACTCGGTGATGACAGCAGTCGTCGTGGTCACGAAATGTTGGATCGGCACGACCCGGCGGTACATGAGCGACCCGGGTCGCCTGCGATGTCAGCCCCGGACGAGGGGCTTGTAGCGGATCCGGTGCGGCTGGTCCGCTTCGCCGCCGAGCCGGCGACGGCGGTCAGCCTCGTAGTCGGTGAAGTTCCCCTCGAAGAACACCACCGAGCTGTCGCCCTCGAAGGCCAGTACGTGGGTGGCGATCCTGTCGAGGAACCAGCGGTCGTGGCTGATCACCACCGCCGCCCCGGGGAACGCGAGGAGCGCGTCCTCGAGGGCCCGCAGGGTGTCGACGTCCAGGTCGTTGGTCGGCTCGTCGAGCAGCAGGGTGTTGCCGCCGCCGAGCAGCACCTTGGCGAGTTGGACCCGGTTGCGCTCCCCCCCGGAGAGGGTGCCGACGAGCTTCTGCTGGTCGCTGCCCTTGAAACCGAAGCTCGCCACGTAAGCCCGGCCGTGGACCTCCCTGCCACCGACGACGAGGTGGTCGACGCCGCCGGTGATCTCCTCGTAGACGCTCCGCTCGGCGCGAAGAGCGTCGCGGGATTGGTCCACGTAGGCCAACGACACGCTCGCCCCCACCCTCAGCTCACCGGAGTCGGGTGCCTCCTGCCCGACGATCATGCGGAAGAGGGTGGTCTTTCCCGCCCCGTTCGGTCCGATCACCCCGACGATCCCGCCGGGTGGGAGCAGGAACGACAGGTCGTCGATGAGCAGGCGGTCCCCAAAACCCTTGGTGAGGTGCTCGGCGTCGATCACCCGGTCCCCGAGACGCGGCCCGGGAGGGATCAGGATCTCGAGGCGGTCGTCGCGGCGCTCGGCGGACTCGGCTTCGGCGACCAGTCGACCGTAGGCGTTGATCCGGGCCCGTCCCTTGCTCTGCCGGGCCTTGGGGGACATGCGGATCCACTCGAGCTCCCGCTCGAGGGTCCGTTGGCGGGAACGGTCGGCTCTCTCCTCGGCGGCCAGGCGGGCCTGTTTCTGCTCCAGCCACGACGAGTAGTTGCCCTCCCACGGGATCCCGGCACCCCGGTCGAGCTCGAGGATCCACCCGGCGACGTTGTCGAGGAAGTACCGGTCGTGGGTGACCGCGACCACCGTACCGGGGTACTCCTGGAGGGTCCTCTCCAGCCAGGCCACCGATTCCGCATCCAAGTGGTTGGTGGGCTCGTCGAGCAGCAGCAGGTCGGGGTGGGAGAGGAGCAGCCGGCACAGCGCGACCCGCCGGCGCTCGCCTCCCGAGAGGGTGCTCACCTCGGCGTCACCCGGCGGTAGGCGCAGCGCGTCCATGGCGATCTCGAGGGTCCGGTCGAGGTCCCATGCGCCGGCGGCGTCGATGCGGTCCTGCAGGTCGGCCTGCTCGGCGAGCAGCGAGTCGAAGTCGGCGTCGGGCTCGCCCATCGCCGCGCACACCGCGTTGAACCGGTCGAGGAGCGCCTTGGTCTCCGCGACACCGTCGGCGACGTTGCCGGCCACGTCCTTGGCGGCGTCGAGCTGCGGCTCCTGGGGGAGGAACCCGACGCTGTAGCCCGCGGTGAGCCGGGCCTCACCGCTGAAGCCGTCGTCGACCCCGGCCATGATCGCGAGCAGCGACGATTTCCCCGACCCGTTCGCTCCGATCACCCCGATCTTGGCTCCAGGGTAGAACGACAGGTTGATACCCCGGAGAACCTCGCGATCGGGCGGGTAGTAACGCCGGAGGTCGCGCATGGTGAAGATGTACTGGGCGGGCATCGCCCCAGTCTGCCGGTTCTCGTCCCGGGACCGATCGGTGCCTGCCGGCCTACGCTGGGAGCGTGCCCGAAGACGCAGCGAACCGTGAACTGTTCGGCCCCAACGCCTGGCTCGTCGACGACATGTACGAGCAGTACCGCTCCGATCCGGGCTCGGTCAGTCCCAGCTGGCGGGAGTTCTTCGAGGGGTACCGTCCCGGTGGGGTGAACCTGGCGCGCCCGTCGCTCGACGCCGGCACCGCCGAGGCGCTGGCCAGCGCGGCGGCTGCGGTGGCCCCGTCGGTCCCGACACCGGCGGCACCCGGGCCCTCCGAGGACCGCGCCCCGGCCGGGAGCCGTGGTGGCGTCGAGCGTGCTGCCATGCCGGTCGGGCCTGCAGGTCCGGCACCGGCGGCCACCTCCCCGGCCGCTCCGGTAGCCGCCCCCCGGTCGGCGCCGGCCGGGGGCGCCAACGGGGTCGTCACCCCGTTGCGGGGCGCTGCCGCCCGGGTCGTGACCAACATGCAGGCCAGCTTGGAGGTCCCGACCGCGACCAGCTTCCGGGTGGTGCCCGCCCGTCTCCTCGAGGTCAACCGCCGGTTGCTGAACGAGGAGCTGTCACGGACCGGGACCGCCGGCAAGGTCAGCTTCACCCATCTGATCGCGTACGCGGTGGTCGAGGCGCTGCGGGCGGTGCCGGTGCTCAACTCGAGCTTCGTGGCCCCGGACCCAGACGACCCCAGGGCGGTCCCCGGGGTGGTCCACCACGACCACGTCGGGCTCGGCCTCGCCGTCGACGTCGAGAAGCCCGACGGGAGCCGCACGCTGATGGTCCCGGTGGTCCGGGAAGCCGACACCCTCGACTTCCGCGGTTTCTGGCTCGCATACGAGGAACTGGTGCGCAAGGTCCGCACGAACAAGATCGGTGCCGACGACTTCGTCGGCGCCACGGTCACCCTCACCAACCCCGGGACGATCGGCACGGTGCAATCGGTACCCCGGCTGATGCCCGGGCAGGGAGCGATCATCGGGGTCGGTGCGATCGGCTACCCGGCGGAGTGGCAGGCCGCCGACGAACGGGTCGTGGCCGAGCTCGGCGTGTCGAAGGTCGTGACCGTCACCTCCACCTACGACCACCGGGTCATCCAGGGGGCGGAGTCCGGGCTGTTCCTCCAGCGCCTCGACTCGCTGCTGGCCGGCGGCGAAGGTTTCTACGACCGGGTGTTCCGGGCTCTCGGGCTCCCCGTCGAGCCGGCGCGTGCCGGCAGGGACCACAACGCCCTCGAGGGCGCCGACGCCAACCTGGCGCACGTCCACAAGCAGATCGAGGTCGACGCCCTGATCAACATGTTCAGGGTCCGGGGGCACTTGATCGCCCACCTCGACCCGCTGGACTGGAAGGAGCCGGTGGTCCCCGCGGAGCTGGACATGGCCAGCTACGGGCTGACCGTCTGGGACCTCGACCGTCAGTTCATCGTCAACGGGCTGGCCGGCTACGACCGGCTGAAGCTCGCCGACCTCCTCGCATTGCTCCGCGACGCCTACTGCCGGACGATCGGCGTCGAGTACGGCCACATCATGGAGCCGGAGGAGAAGCGTTGGATCCAACGCCACGTCGAGGGTGTGTCCCAGACCCTCACCCCGGACGAGCACCGCTGGATCCTCGGGCGGCTCAACGCAGCCGAGGCGCTCGAGCAGTTCCTCAACACCAAGTACATCGGCCAGAAACGCTTCGGCCTGGAAGGCGGCGAGTCGGCGATCCCGATCATCGACGCGATCCTCGACGACGCGGCGGTCGCCGGCGTGACCCGCTCGGTGATCGGAATGGCGCACCGCGGCCGGCTCAACGTGCTGATCAACATCGTCGGCAAGGAGTACGGGGAACTGTTCGAGGAGTTCGAGGGCAACATCGACCCGGGGACCGTGCAGGGATCGGGCGACGTCAAGTACCACAAGGGTTTCGCCGGGAAGCACACCGGTCCTTCCGGTATCCCGATAGAGGTGGTCCTCGCCTCCAACCCCTCCCACCTCGAGGCGGTCGACCCGGTCGTGGAGGGAATGGCCCGCGCCTACCAGGACCAGGCCCGGGCCTCCGACCCGGACGCCGGCCACCCGGTCCTCCCGCTGCTCGTCCACGGTGACGCCGCCTTCGCCGGCCAGGGGGTGGTAGCCGAGACCCTAAACATGTCCGCCCTCCCCGCCTACGAGACCGGCGGCACCGTCCACCTGGTCATCAACAACCAGCTCGGGTTCACCACCAACCCCGAGTCGGCCCGCTCGTCGGTCTACGCGACCGATGTGGCCAAAATGGTCCAGGCCCCGGTGCTCCACGTCAACGGCGACGACCCGGAGGCGTGCGTGCGCGTCGCGCGGCTCGCGTTCGCCTTCCGGCAGGAGTTCCACAAAGACGTCGTGATCGACATGGTCTGCTACCGCCGGTACGGCCACAACGAGCAGGACGACCCGTCTCTCACCCAGCCGCTCCTCTACCAGTTGATCAGGGAGCACCGCAGCGTCCGCAAGCTCTACACCGAGGCCCTGGTCCGCCGCGGGGTGCTCACCTTGGAGGAGGCCGAGGAGGCCCTCGTCGACTTCTCACGCCGGCTCCAGGCCGCCTTGGACCAGACCCGCGCCTCCGCCGCGCCCAAGCCGACCCGGCTCCCGCCACCGCCCCCTCCCGCACCGGTGCTGCCACCGATCCCGACCGGCGTGGCGGTCGAGACCCTCCAGCGGGTCGTCGACGCCCTCGGCACGGTGCCCGAAGGCTTCAGTGTGCACCCAAAGCTGGCTCGGGTCTTCGACAACCGGGCGAAACTGTGGGCCGGGGGCGAAGCGGACTGGGCTCTCGGGGAGATGCTCGCCTACGGGACCCTCCTGCTCGAGGGCCGCGACGTCCGGGTCGCCGGCCAGGACACCCGCCGCGGGACCTTCGGGCACCGCAACGCCGTGCTGGTCGACTACCGCACCGGTGCGGAGCACGTGCCGCTGCAGAGCCTCGGGGAGGGGCTCGACGGTCCGGCCGGACAGTTCTCGATCTACGACACGCTGCTGTCGGAGTACGCCGCAGCCGGCTTCGAGTACGGCTACTCCCTCGTGCAGCGCGACGCCCTCGTCGCGTGGGAGGCCCAGTTCGGGGACTTCGTCAACGGCGCCCAGGTGATCGTCGACCAGTTCCTCGCCGCCGCCGAGATCAAGTGGGGCCAGCGCTCGGGGCTCACCCTCCTCCTCCCGCACGGCTACGAGGGGCAGGGCCCCGAGCACTCCTCGGCCCGGATGGAGCGCTTCTTGGACCTCTGCGCCGAGGACAACCTGCAGGTGGTCGACGCGACCACCTCGGCCCAGCTGTTCCACCTGCTCCGCCGGCAGGTGCACCGCAGCGTCCGCAAGCCGCTCGTTGTCTTCACCCCGAAGCGTTACCTGCGGGGCCGGGAGGCCTACAGCCCGGTGGAGGCGTTCACCTCGGGCAGTTTCAGGGAGGTGCTCGACGACCCGGAGGTCGCCGGCTCCGACGAAGTCCGCCGGGTGGTGCTCGCGACCGGCAAGGTCTCCCTCGACCTGCTCGGGGCGCGAGCGGCCGCCGGGGAGCGTCGCGACGTCGCCGTCGTGCGCGTCGAGCAGCTCTTCCCCTGGCCCGAGGAGCAGATCGCGGCTGCCGTCGCCGGCTACCCCGGTGCCGAGGAGGTCGTGTGGCTCCAGGAGGAGCCGGCCAACATGGGCGCGTGGTCATTCGTCCGGGACCGCCTGTCCTCGCTGGTCGGTGGGGACTACCGCCTGTCGGGGATCACCAGAGTGGCGTCGGGATCGCCGGCGACCGGCAGTCACGCCATGCACGAGCTCGAGCAGGAGGATCTCCTGCGCCGGGCGCTCGAGCGCTAGTCCCGGGTCCGGCCAGCGCGGGAGGCTCCGTCGGATCGCCGTCCGCGCATGGTTGACTACATCACTGTCATGTCGCCACGCCACGTTGTAGTAGACGGCTCCAACATCGCCACCGAGGGCCGCAACCTCCCGAGCCTGGCCCAGCTCGACCAGGCGGTCCGGGAGTACCTGGCCGAGAACCCCGACGACACCGTCACCGTGGTCGTCGACGCCTCCTTCGGTCATCGCATCGACAGCTCCGAGCTGGCGCTGTTCGAGGAAGCGGAGGAGGCCGCCGAGGTGGTGTCACCCCCCGCCGGCGCGATCGGTCGGGGGGATGCCTTCTTGCTGCGCATCGCCGAGAAGAGCGGGGCGATGGTGCTGTCCAACGACTCGTTCCAGGAGTTCCACGGGGAGCACGAGTGGCTGTTCGACAAGGGGCGCCTGATCGGCGGCAAGCCGGTGCCCGGTGTCGGCTGGATCTTCACCCCCCGCACCCCCGTACGCGGCCCGAAGAGCCGGGAGGCGGTCAAGGAGGCCAAGCGTCGACGCAAGAGCCCCGAGGTGACCGAAGGCGTCACCGGTCTCGACCTCGCCGCGTCGCGCAAGGGTCGGGGCAAGAAGGTGGAGAAGGCGATCGCCACCGCCACCGACGAGGCGACCGGGAGCGGCGAAGGGGTCCGCCGGCGGCGACGGCGGGGAAGCGAGCCGCCCTCGGAGCCGGTGAACGCCCCGTTGACCTTCATCAACTTCATCGCCGCCCACCGACCGGGCAGCCGGGTCGAGGGCACCGTCGAGTCGTTCTCCTCGCACGGGGCGTTCGTCACCGTCGAGGGCGCGACCTGCTACCTGCCGCTGTCCGCGATGGCCGACCCGGCCCCGAAACGGGCGCGCGAGGTGGTCCAGAAGGGGGAGACCCGCACCTTCGTGGTCCAGGCATTCGACCCCCAGCGGCGCGGGGTGGAACTGGCGGTCCCCGGCTTCGAGAACCTGGCTGCAGGAGTGACCGAGGAGACGGTCGAGGCCGAGATCGACTCCGGGAGGCCGGCACCCGAGCCCGCACCGGCCCGGCGGCGCCGGGCACCGAGCGCCCCGGCGATCGGATCGGGCGAAGCTGCGGCGCTCGGCGAGGAGATCACCGAGCCTGCCCCGCCGGCTGTGCGCAAGGCCGCGGCTGTGCGCAAGGCCGCGGCTGCGCCCAAGGCCGCGGCTGCCCGCAAGGCAGCGGCTGCGCCCAAGGCGCCGGCGGAGAAGACCCCGGCTGTGCGCAAGGCCGCGGCTGCGCGCAAGACCCCGGCGGAGAAGGCCCCGGCGGAGAAGACGCCGGTCGTGGAGAAGACCCCGGTGAGGCGGGCGGCGGCTTCGAAGCGGGTGGCGGCCGTTGGGGAGGCTGCGGGTGTGGTGGGCTCGGCCGGGCCCGGGGTGGTCGGGGGCGGGGAGACCGGGGACGCCCCGGTCGTGGAGAAGACCCCGGTGAGGCGGGCGGCGGCTTCGAAGCGGGCAGCGGCAGTTGGGGAGGCAGCGGGGTCGCCGGCAGCGGAAGCCCCGGCCCCTGCCCGGAAGACCCCTGCCCGGAAGGCCCCGGCCCGGAAGGCGCCGGCTGCGGCGGTCCCGTCGCCGATGGGGGTCGGCGGCCCCGAGGAGCAGCAGCCTGCAGCAGCGCCGGTGGCGCGGCGCGCCCGGACGGCCGGGCGCGCCGCGGACCCGGATCCGTCCGATCCGGAGGTGGCACCGGCTCCGAAGCGGGCGCCCAGGAGCAGAGCCGCCGCTGGTGGCGTACCGGTCGGTCCGGTGGTCGAGCCGGCACCCGGTCGGCCGGCGCGTCGGGGACCGGTTGCGGCGCCTCCGGACCCCGTGCCGGCGGCGCCGCCCGGTGCGGCCCGCCGGTCCAG
>JAKABK010000315.1 GCA_021796905.1 Actinomycetes bacterium | reverse complement strand
CACCCCCCATCGCCTGTAGTGATCGGATGCATCTCGATCAATCGTTGGACAACCCTTGTGCGCCCTGGCACAATGAGGACCGAGCGATCGATCCGTACCCCCCCCACGGATCTCGCTCTGCGAAGGGACCCAGGCATCCCCCCCGCCGGGTCCCTTCGCCGCGTCCGGGCCCGGAACGGCCCGGGCCGTGCGCAGCGGTCCCGGAGCCACCGGGTCGACGTGAGGTAACGGGTCCGGCGGGGCGGGCCACTCGGTAGCCTGTCGGGCCGTGGCGAAACCGACCCAGTCCCCGACCATCGCCGGCGTGTGGGTCGTGGACCCCGAGGGCCACGGCGACTCCCGGGGCAGGTTCTACGAGACCTACCGCCGCTCGTGGTTCCCGGAGGGACGGGAGATGGTCCAGGGGAACCGATCGGAGAAGGCCGCCGGGGCGGTGGTCGGTCTGCACTACCACCTGCACCAGGCCGACTACTGGCAGGTCCCGCGGGGCGAGGCGAGGGTGGTCCTCCACGATCTGCGCGCCGGCTCCCCCACCGAGGGGGCCACCGCCACGCTCCTGCTGTCGGGGGACAACTGCCGCGGGGTGTTCGTGCCCCCAGGCGTCGCCCACGGCTTCGCGTCGCTCACCGACCTCACCCTCACCTACCTGGTCGACCAGTACTACAACCCCGCCGACGAGCTGGGCGTCGCCTGGGACGACCCGGAGATCGCCGCGGACTGGGGTGTGAGCGACCCGATCCTCTCCGAGCGTGACCGCAACAATCCCCGGCGGGAGGCCATCCCCGCAGCGCTGCGCCCCCACGCCGGTCTGCGCCGCTGACCCCACCCTGCCCCGCCGACGAGGGCGGGGACCGGCGAGAGGGGACCGAGCCGCCCATCGGCAAGACTGGGCCCATGTCAGCAGCCGCCCCCACCGCGCTCGTCACCGGCATCACCGGCCAGGACGGGTCCTACCTGGCCGAGCTGCTCCTCGAGAAGGGCTACCGCGTGGTGGGCCTGCACCGCCGGAGCAGCACGGTCACCTTCGAGCGCATCACCCACCTGATGGACCGGATCACCCTCGTGCCCGCCGACCTGCTGGACGAGGCCTCGATGATCCGGGTGCTGCGCGAGCACCAGCCGAGCGAGGTCTACAACCTGGCGGCGCAGAGCTTCGTGCAGACCTCGTTCATCCAGCCGGTGCTCACCGGGGAGGTGACCGCCCTCGGCGTGACCCGCATCCTCGACGCCATCCTGCTCACCGACCCGGGCATCCGCTTCTACCAGGCGAGCTCGAGCGAGATGTTCGGCAAGGTCGTCGAGGTCCCCCAGACCGAGAGGACCCCGTTCCATCCCCGCAGCCCCTACGGAGTGGCCAAGGTCTACGGGCACTGGATGACGGTCAACTACCGGGAGAGCTACGGGATGCACGCCAGCTCGGGGATCCTGTTCAACCACGAGAGCCCCCGCCGGGGCCTCGAGTTCGTCCCCCGCAAGGTCGCCTTCAGCGCGGCTGCGATCAAGCTCGGGATGCAACAACAAGTCCGTCTGGGCAACCTCGACGCCCGGCGCGACTGGGGCTACGCCCCCGACTACGTACGGGCCATGTGGCTGATGCTCCAGCAGGACTCCCCCGACGACTACGTGATCGCGACCGGTGAGACCCACTCCGTCCGGGAGTTGTGCCAGGTCGCCTTCGGGCATGTCGGCCTCGACTGGGAACGCCACGTGGTCGTCGACGAGCAGTTCTTCCGCCCGGCGGAGGTCGACCTCTTGATCGGGGACCACGACAAGGCGCGGACCGTGCTCGCATGGGAGCCCGAAGTGGGCTTCGAGGACCTGGTTCGCATGATGGTCGACGCAGACCTGGCCGCCCTCTCGTCGGCGCAGCCGGCACCGACCCGGCCGTCGTGAAGCCAGGACGGGTTGCCATCGTCCCGCCCCGCTTCGGACCCGGGGTGGTCGGTGGATCGGAGGCGGTGTCACAGGAGATCGCCGTCGGCCTGGCCGGCCGGGGCTGGGACGTCGAGGTCCTGACCACCTGCGCCACCGACCACTACACCTGGGACAACACCCTGCCGGCGGGGGCGAGCTGGGAGCGTGGCGTGGTGGTCCGCCGGTTCCCGACGCTGCGCCAATGGTCCGAGACGTCCCGCAGGGCGCAACTGCGGATCCAGGCGGGAGAGGTCCCCCCCTTCGACGAGCAGATCAGCTGGCTCGGGTGGCCGTTCACGGTGCCGGACCTCTACGACCACCTGGTTCGGCGGGGCGACGACTACGACGCCTTCGTGTTCTCCCCCTACCTGTTCTGGACCACCACCGTCTGCCTCCCGCTGGTCGCCGACCGGGCGGTCTCCATCCCCTGCCTGCACGACGAGACCTACGCCCGTCTGGATGTCACCCGCCCGGCGCTCTCCTCCCCCGCACGGGTGTGGTTTCTCTCCGAGCCCGAGCACCGCCTGGCCCACCGCATCGCGCCGCTCCCGGCCGCCCATCCAGTCACCGGAGCCGGCGTCGACGTCCCCGCCGGCTACGACCCCGACGGTTTCCGGGCCCGCTACCACCTGGAGCGCCCGTTCCTCGCCTACATCGCCCGGCGCGAACCGGAGAAGGGATGGGACTGGCTCTTAGAGTTGTACACCCAGATGCTCTCCGCCGGCGGTCCCGACGTCGACCTGGTGACCGCCGGCGTCGGCGAGGTATCGGTCCCCGCCGACCTGCGGGGCCGGGTCCACGACCTCGGCCGGCTATCGGACGAGGAGCGCAACGATTGCATGGCCGCGGCGCTCGCCTACGTGCAGCCGAGCCGCATGGAGAGCTTCTCCCGCTCGACCATGGAAGCCTGGCTCGCCGGCACCCCGGTGCTCGCGGTCGACGACGGGGAGGTGGTCGCCTGGCACTGCCGGCGCTCCGGGGCGGGCCTGCTGTTCCGGGACTCGGCGAGCCTCGCCGACGCCGCTTCGCGCCTTGCCGACCAGCCCGGGCTCGCCTCCGGGCTCGGGGAACGAGGCCGGCGTTACGTCCTCGACAACTACCGCTGGGAGGTGGTGCTCGACTCGATGGAAGCCGACCTGGGAGCGATGCTGTCAGCGACCGGGACCGGTGGGACCGGGACCGGTGGGACCAGAGCCGGGACCGGGCGGACCGCGACCGGGGAGACTGCGACCGGGAAGACCGCGGAGGGTGGGGCCGGCGTTCCGGCACCGATCCCTGACCTGGACCGGCCGGCACCGGCGGTCCTGGTCGTTGGCAGCTACCCTCCGGTGCCGACCACCGGCACCCCGGTGACCGAAGGGGTGGTGCGGGCTCTGCGCGCTGCGGGCGCCCGTCCGGTGGTCGCCTCC
>JAKABK010000314.1 GCA_021796905.1 Actinomycetes bacterium | reverse complement strand
CCGCTCGGCCGAGCGCGAGCCGACCACCACCTGCTCGCCGATGCCGGCGAACTGGACCGCGACGGCCTTCCCGGCGGGCCCGGTGGCCCCGATCACTCCGATTCTCACCCGGCCAGACTGTCACGCGCCGGCGACAACGGTCGAGTGCAGCTCCCCGGACCCGGCCCGGCCCGGCGGTGCCGGTCGGGACCGGAGGGGGCTACGGTCGAGCGCGATGGAGGCCGCGGTCGTCGGGCTGGCGCTGTGCGCGGCGCTGCTGGCCGTGCTGGTCGCCGGGCTCTCCCGCCGCGTGGCCCGGGTCGAGCGCCTCGTGGAGCGGCCGCCCTCCGCAGGTCGGCCGCCCGGGCCGCCCCCACCCCGAGACCCGCTGGTCGGCCACCCCGCCCCTCCCGTCGCCGGGGTCGACCGCACCGGAGGTCCGGCGGGCGCCGACCTCTCCGGCCGGGTGCTGCTCGCCTTCCTCACCGGTAGCTGCCAGCCGTGCCGGGCCTTCTGGTCTGCCCTGGCCGACGGTCACGAGCCCGGTTGCCCGGTGGTGGTGGTCACCGCCGACCCGACCACCGAGAGCCCTCGCGGCCTGGCACGGGTCGCCGGGGCTACGACGACGGTGGTGATGAGCTCGGAAGCCTGGCTCGCCTACAGGGTGCGAGGAGCGCCGTGGTTCGCGCTCGTCGAAGAGGGTCGGGTGGTGGCCGAGGGGCGGGCCGGGTCCTGGGAGGAGCTGGCGGCGCTCACAGGCGCCTGAAGCCCGGTCGCGGGCGGCACCGGGTCAAGCCTCGGCGAGCACCGCCCGGGCGGCCAGACGGCCCGAGCGCAGCGCCCCCTGGATCGAGGCGTCGGCCCGGTGGTCACCGCAGACCACGAGGCCTGCGGTGAGGCGCGCCGGGCGGGGCGGGGCAACGGTGCCCGGCTCCTGGCGCGGATGGGCGTGGGCCACCCGGTCGACCCGGAGGAGGGCCCAGCCGGACACCTGCCCCCCGAACCAGCCGGCCAGCTGACGGCGGGCGGCGAGGTCGAGGTGGTCGTCGCTGCGGTCGAGGTGGGTAGTGGCGGCGGCCACGAGGGCCCGTCCCGGCGGGGCGTAGCCGGGTGCGACGTTGGTCATCACGGCCAGGTTGTCGACCGGCCCGGTTCGGTCGCCGTCGAGGACGATCGCCCGGGAAGCGGTGGGCGCCCGGTCGGCCGCGTACCACAGACAACCGGCCGCCCGGCTCCCCGGGTCGGCCAGGCGGGCCCCGAGCAGGCTGGCTGCCGTCGGTCCGTCGGTGGCCACCACCACCTCGGTGGCGTACCGGGGCGACGGCTCGCCCACCACCCGGACCTCTCCCGGCGATACCGAAGCGACCTGCCGCCCGAGCTCGACGGTGCCGGGCCGGAGCGTGCCGGCGAGCTGGGCGGGGATCGCCCCCATCCCCGCGGCGGGCACCGCCGAGTCGCCGGCTGCGAGGCTGCGCCACACGAAGCGGGCCTCGGCGGCGGAGACCCCGAGGTCGGGGTCGAGGAGGATCCCGGCGAACAGCGGTCCGAGCAGCCTCCCGGTCATGGCGCCCCCCAAGCCGGAGGTCTCGAGCCACGCGCGGGTGGTGGTGTCCGGACCGGGGGCGGGGCCGTCTGCCGGCCAGCGCCGCGAGGCCAACCCGAGCAGCCCGGCTCGGACCTTGGCTGCCGGGGACCCGACCGGTGCCCTCAGGGTCGCCACCGCCCGGGACGGCACCCGCAGCGGGTCGGCGACCTCGATCCAGCGGTCCGCGTGACGCACCGACGCTCCGGGATCGAAGCGGCAGAGGCGCAGGGCCGGGTAGTCGAGCATCCGGCGGGCCTCCGGGTAGGAGGTGAGCAGCACCTGGAAGCCCCGGTCGAGAACGTAGCCGTCGACCCGGTCGGAACGGACCCGCCCTCCGACACCGTCCGACGCCTCGAGCACCCTCACCGTCCTCCCGGCGTCCTGGAGGTGGCGGGCGGCGGCGAGCCCGGCGAGACCTGCACCGACGACGACGACGACGGCGTCGACGCTCGTCGCCGCAGGTCCGCTCATCGCAGGTCCGCTCGGGTCATCGACTCGACCAGGCCGCGCAGGCCCGGGTCGGCGAGCGCCGTCGCGGTCGCCCGGTCGTACCAGAGGACCTCCTGGCTCTCGCCCACCGGGGGGCGGGGAGCCGGGTCGCCCCGGACCACGAGGTGGTAGCGCAGGTCGAGGTGGGTGTGGCCGTCTGCAGCCGGGTGGACGTCGACGTGGAGCAACGGCGGGACGCTCGCCCCGTCGCGTCTTCCGTAGAGCTCGACGGCGAGACCGGTCTCCTCGGCGGTCTCCCTGCGAGCGGCGTCCCAGGGGGTCTCTCCGGCGTCGAGGTGACCTCCGGGCTGGACCCAGATCCCGAGCTTGCGGTGCCGTAGCAGCAGGATCCTCCCGGCGTCGGTGAGGATCCCGGACCCGGTGACATGGACCGGATCGGCAGCACGGTCGAAGGGCGACTCGAGGCGCTCGAGCTCGTCGAGGATCCGCTCCCGGGCCTCGGCCTCGCGCCGGTCCACAGCCGAGCGTGCGAGCACCGACGAGCTCACCACTGAAAGGAGCTGGGCGGAGTCCACTTGGACAGCATCGCAGCTGGGCCCAGACGACCGGCGGGCACAGGATGCCTGCGGGTGCGGATCAGGCCTCGGCGTCGTCCTCTACCTGGTGCTCGATCCACTCGATCGGTCCGGTCGTGTGGTCCGGTCGGGCGCGAAGGGCCACGAGCAGGAGCGCGACGGTGAGGAGCAGGCCGGCGAGGATCGTCATGTCTAGGCCGTGGAGGAAACCCGGGGCGCTGCGGGCCTCGTGGGTGCGGAGCCTGAGCTCGGCGCCCATCTGGGAGTAAGGGAGCAGTCCCATCACCGCTCCGGCAGCGAACCACCCGAGCCAGATCAGTCCCCGGACCCGTTTGCGGTGCAGAAGCAACGACCGGTCCGTCAGACGGATCAGCGAGTAGCCGGTCAGGACCAGGAAGGGGATGGCGGCGACCACGACCCCGACCGCGACGTCCCCGCTCCTGGTGTGCCCACCGATGTCGCCGGCGAGACCTGCGAGCGGCGACGCGAGCACCCGGAACAGCAGCCAGCCCACTATCACCGAAGCGAGCGCCCCGTAGTGGTGCCTCGACACGCCACCCATCCTACCCGCGGCGCGCCCGGGGCGGGGCCGCCCAGGAGCGGCCCCTCGTACCCGGCCGGGCACCGTCGCGGGCGGGGCGTGTAGGATCCGCCGGCGCGGGCGGTTAGCTCAGTTGGTTAGAGCGCAGCCTTCACACGGCTGAGGTCGGAGGTTCGAGTCCTCTACCGCCCACCGCAAAAGTCCTGGTC
>JAKABK010000313.1 GCA_021796905.1 Actinomycetes bacterium | reverse complement strand
GCTCGGCGGAGCGGGCGGAGGCAGCGGTCGAGGAGATCGAGGGTCTCTGGCCCGGACGCCGCCTCGACCTGGTCGCCGGGGACAACGCCGACGCCTGCGAGGCCGACCTGGTGGTGCTCGCCACCCCGTGGGAAGGGGTGCCCACCACCCTCGCCGGGCTCGTCGACGCCCTCCGGGGGCGGCTGGTGGTCTCGATGGTCAACGCGTTGACCAAGTGGGGTCGTTACATGGTCCCTGTCGTCCCGCCCACCGGTTCGGTCACCGCGGCCGTCGCCCTCGCCCTGCCGGAGTCGCGCGTGGCGGGGGCTTTCCACAACCTCCCCGCCGGCGCCTGGGCCGACCTCGATCACCCGCTCGACGCCGACGTCCTGGTGGTCGCCGAGCGCCGCTCCGACGCCCGGGAGGTGGTCGCGCTCGTCGACCGGCTCCCCGGCCTGCGAGGGGTCGACGCCGGCAACCTGGCCAACGCGGTCGCGGTCGAGGCGATCACCGCCACCCTCGTCGGGATCAACCTGCGTTACGGGGCGCACGCCTCGCTCCGGCTCACCGGGTTCGACCGTGGCTGACGAAGCCGGGAAGTCCCCGTCGGCCGGTACCCCGATGCGGCTGTACGACACCGCCCGCCGGGAGGTCGTCGCGTTCGAGCCGGGCCCGGTGGTCACCCTCTACACCTGCGGGATCACCCCCTACGACTCCGCCCACATCGGCCACGCCGCCACCTATCTCACCTACGACGTGCTGCAGCGGCGGCTGCGGGACCGGGGCCACGACACCCGTTGTGTGCGCAACGTGACCGACGTCGACGACGACATCCTCCGCAAGGCCCGCCAGCTCGGCGTGCACTACCTCGACCTGGCCGCCGAGGAGACCGCCCGTTTCGACGAGAACATGTCGGCTCTCGGGCTGCTCGCCTGCTGGTCCGAGCCGCGGGCGACCTCGGCGATCCCCGACATCCTCGGTTTCATCGGGATGGTCCTCGAGTCGGGGCACGCCTACCAGGCGGGCGGGGCCGTCTATTTCGACGTGTCGAGCTTCGAGCGTTTCGGCCAGGTGAGCCACTACGACCGCCCGACGATGCTCGCCCTGGCCGCCGAGCACGGCGGGAACCCCGGCGACCCCCACAAGCGGGACCCGCTCGACTTCGTGCTGTGGCAACCCTCCGCGCCCGACGAGCCGGCGTGGGATTCCCTGTGGGGCCCGGGGCGTCCCGGGTGGCACATCGAGTGCTCGGCGCTGGCGATGCGCGAGCTGGGCGAGACGATCGACCTGCACGGCGGGGGCAGCGACCTGATCTTCCCCCACCACGAGTGCGAGGCGGCCCAGTCGGAGGCGGCGACGGGCACCAGGTTCGTCCGCCACTGGATGCACCAGGGGATGGTCCGTCTCGCCGGCACCAAGATGTCCAAGTCGCTCGGGAACCTGGTGTTCGTCCACGACCTGCGCAAGGAGTGGGATCCTGGCGCGATCCGCCTGGCGGTCCTCGACCACCGCTACCGGGACAGCTGGGAGTGGGACGACGGGCTGATGCCGGCGGCGGCCGGGCGTCTCGAGGCCTGGAGACGGGCCGGGGTCGGCGGCGCGGCCCTGGGCGAGGTCCGGGCCGCGCTCGACGACGACCTCGACACCCGGGCGGCGCTGGCGGCCGTCGACCGGGCGGCAGCCCGCGGTGACGGGGTCTCCGAAGCGGCCGGGTTGCTCGGGGTCGTGATCGGCCACTGATCCACCGGCGGCCCGCTGCGGGACGCGCCGGGCGCGCCGCCAGGCCTCGACCTCGGGATCGGGGGGAGCCCGGACCGGACGGCTCCGGGCTCGTCGGTAACCTCACCCGGATGGCCGACACGATCACGATCTCGCTCCCTGACGGCGCCACCGCACGATTGCCGGCGGGTGCGACCGGTGCCGACCTCGCGACCAGCATCGGGCGGCGCCTGGCCGAGGCGGCGGTCGCGGCGGTCGTCGACGGCACCGAGGTCGACCTGTCCGCCGAGCTGCCCGACGGGGCGAGGGTCACGGTCGTCACCGCCGACAGCGACACCGGACGTCACGTCCTGCGCCACTCCACCGCCCACGTCATGGCCCAGGCGGTCACCCAGCTGTGGCCCGGCGCCCGTTTCGCCATCGGCCCGCCGATCGAGGACGGCTTCTACTACGACTTCGAGCTGCCCGGCGGTGCCCACTTCAGCGACGACGACCTCGGCCGGATCGAGGAGCGGATGCGGGCGATCGTCGCCGAGGACCAGCCGTTCGTGCGTGAGGAGCACACCGTCGCCGAGGGCCTCGAGATGTTCGCCGACCAGCCCTACAAGACCGAGATCATCTCCGGGGTCGACTCCGCCGAGGGGGCAGCCGGCGGCGGGGTGTCGGCGTACCGCAACACCCCCGACTTCGTCGACCTCTGCAGGGGACCGCACGTGCCCGGGACCGGCCGGCTCCGCCACTTCAAGCTGCTCAAGGTCGCGGCCGCCTACTGGCGCGGCGACGAGACCCGGCCGCAGCTGCAGCGGATCTACGGAACGGCCTGGGAGTCGGCGGCGGCGCTCGAAGCGCACCTGCACCGCCTGGAGGAGGCCGAGAAGCGCGATCACCGCCGAATCGGAGCCGAGCTCGACTTGTTCCACTTCCCGCCCGAGATCGGCGGGGGCCTACCGGTGTTCCACCCCCGAGGCGGGCTGGTCCGAAAGCTGATGGAGGACTACTCGCGCGCCGAGCACGAGGCGGGCGGCTACGAGTTCGTCTACACCCCCCACCTGGCCAAGTCGACCCTGTTCGAGATCTCCGGGCACCTCGGCTGGTACGCCGAGGGCATGTACCCCCCGATGGAGATGGAAGGGGCGACGTACTACCCCAAGCCGATGAACTGCCCGATGCACATCCTGGTGTACAAGTCGCGCCAGCGCTCCTACCGCGAGCTGCCCCTACGTCTCTTCGAGCTCGGCACGGTGTACCGCTTCGAGCGTTCCGGGGTCCTCAACGGGCTGCTGCGCGCCCGGGGCTTCACCCAGGACGACAGCCACATCTTCTGTGCACGCGACCAGCTCGGCGGTGAGCTGGCGTCGCTGCTCGAGTTCGTCCTGCGCCTGCTGCGGACCTTCGGGCTGAGCGAGTTCGAGGCGGAGCTGGCGACCCGGCCGGAGAAGTACGTCGGCCGACCCGAGGAGTGGGACGAAGCTACCGAGGCGCTCCGCCAGGCGCTCGAGTCGGCGGGGGTGAGCTACGTGGTCGCCGAGGGGGAAGGCGCCTTCTACGCCCCCAAGATCGACGTGCACGTCCGTGACGCCATCGGCCGGCGCTGGCAGGTCTCCACCTTGCAGGTCGACTTCCAGCTGCCGCAGCGTTTCGACATGGAGTAC
>JAKABK010000312.1 GCA_021796905.1 Actinomycetes bacterium | reverse complement strand
CCCGCCGGGGTCGAGGCGCTCGAGGCCGAGCTCGACGGCGGCGGGGATCTCGGCTCGGACCTGCGCGTGCCAGGCCCTGGCCACCTCGGGCCCCACCCGGGCGAGATCGGACCCGGCCTCCATCACCCGCCGCGAGAGGAGCCTCCCCCCGCCGGGGGCCGGGGCGCCGGCGGGGACCACCACGTCACGCACCGCCGGGGTCCCCGGTGCGACCCGCCAGGCCTGCTTGCGTCCACCGAAGTTGGTCTTGCCGGGGGAGAGCTTGGCGACGGGGTGCAAGGGTTCGTCGGACCCGGCTCCGACGGCTACCAGCTTGTAGACGAACCCGGCGCTCGGCGCCCCGAGACCGGTCACGACGTTCGTCCCGACCCCGTAGACGTCGACCGGGGCGTCCCCGAGGGCGGCGATGTCCCGGTCGTCGAGGTCCCCGGTGACCACGATCCGGGTAGCGGTGGCACCGAGCGAGTCGAGCAGCTCCCGGGCCCGGCGGGCCTCGGCGCCGAGGTCGCCGGAGTCGATGCGGATCCCGCCGAGGCCGGGCCCGGCCACCTCCACCGCCCGGCGGATCCCGGCACCCACCTCGAAGGTGTCGACCAACAGGGTGGTCCCGGGGCCCGTCGCGGCGACCTGCGCGGCGAAAGCCTCCTCCTCGCTCGGGAAGGCCAGCACGAAGGAGTGCGCGGCGGTGCCGGCGGTGGGCAGGCCGTGACGCCGCCCGGCCTCGAGGTTGGAGGTGGCGGCGAACCCCCCGATGTACGCGGCGCGGGCGGCGGCGACCGCGGCGTCGGGGTCGGTCCGCCGGCTGCCCATCTCGATCACCGGGCGCTGCCCGGCGGCGGCCACGAGCAGCGAAGCGGCCCCGGCGACCGCCGAGTCGAAGTTGAGGATCGACAGGATCACGGTCTCGAGGATCACCGCCTCCCCGAAGGTCCCCTCGACCGACAGCACCGGGGACCCCGGGGCGTACCACTCCCCCTCCGGGTAGGCGTCGATCGACCCGGAGAACCGACGTCCGTCGAGCCAGTCGAGGGTCTCGGATGACACCACGTCGTGGTCCCCGAGCCAGGCGAGCTGCTCGGGGCCGAAACGGAACCGCTCTACGGCGTCGAGCAGCCGGCCGACCCCCGCGAGCACCCCGGCTCGGCGGCCCGGTGGGAGGCGCCGGCTGAAGACCTCGAAAGCGGCCGGCACGTCTGCCCTGCCGGCCCGCAGGGCCGCGTCGAGCATGGTCAGCTCGTAGCGGTCGGTGAGCAGCGCGCTGGACGGCGCCGACCCCCCGGCGGCTCCACGACCAGCGGCGGCGCCGGGCGCGCCCGCCGTCACCGGGTGCCGCCGAGCCCGCGCCTCGCCAGCGCGACCATCCCCGGAAGCGTCCGCCCCCGGGCCGTCGGGGCGGCCTCGCCTGGCGCGTGGGCGAACCTTTCCACCCGGAGAGCCTCGATCTCGCCGTCGTCGAGCGCTCCGAGGTCGCCGACCACCGAGGCGAGGAGCCAGTCGGCGAGTCCCGGGTTGCGGGCGAGCACCGGACCGTGGAGGTAGGTCGCCCAGATCCGCCCGGCGCGCACGCCGTCGCTGCGTCCGGCGCCGTTGCCCACCCCGCTACGCACCGTCCCCGCCGGCCGGGCCGAGGGGCCGAGGAGGGTGACGCCGCCGTGGTTCTCGTAGCCGGTGAGGGGCGGGAGCGCGCAGTCGGGGTCGGGGTCGACTACCAGCTCCCCGACCGCCCGGGGACCGCTCCCCCGCACACTGCGGCAGTCGAGCAGGCCGAGACCGGCCGCCTCCACCCCGTCGGGCCCGACGAAGCTCTCCCCGAGTATCTGCAGGCCGGCGCAGACCGCGAGCAGCGCGGCCCCCGCCTCGACCGCCCGGTGCAGCGGACCGGGTCGGCCGAGCTGGCGGGCGGCGAGCGCCTGGGGCTGGTCCTCTCCTCCGCCGACCACGTACAGCTCAGCGGAGCGCGGGACGCTCTCACCGGCCCGGATGGTCAGCACCTCGGCCGGCAGGCCCCGCCAACGGAGCCGCTGGGCGAGGACGGTGGCGTTGCCCGAGTCGCCGTAGGTGCCGAGCAGGTCGGGGTAGACCAGCACGATCCGTACCGTCGATGGGCTCCCGGCTCGGTTCACGGCAGGCGGGCTAGGAGCGCCTGGAAGGCGGTGTAGTTGGCGACCACGTCGAGCTGCGGGGGTGCCCCGGCCGGCGCGTCGGGCGCCGGGACCGCGAGGCGGGCCGCCGCCCGGACGGCTTCGAGGAGGTCGCCGGCGTAGCGGTGGTCGACCTCTGCGTAGTGCAGCCGCACGGCGAGGTCCCGGCCCCTCTCCCCGGTGGCGATCACCGGGCGGCCGGCGAGCGCCTCGAACGGCACGTCCCACAACCACGACGGGTCCCGGCCGTCGGCGATCCGCGCGTTGATCGCCACCACGACCGGGGTGGGGGCCGGCCGGAGGACGTCGAGCACCTCCAGCCAGCCGGCCGGGTTCTTCGCGAGCAGGAGACGGGCGAACGCCCCCTCCACCCGGCCGACCCGGTAGCGACCGGCGACCTCGTCGATGGCGCCGATCGCCGCGGCCGCCTCGTCCGCGTCGACCCCGAGGACGGCGGCGGCCGCCAACGCCATCGCCGCGTTCGCCCGGTTGGCCCGCCCCGGCAGGCCGAGGCGCAGCGCCACCCGCTGGCCGTCGGCCCAGACGACCTCGTCGGGCCCGAGGCGGACGTCGAGGGCCGGCCGGCGCAGGTCACAGGAGGAGCAGGACCAGCCGGCCTCCGCTGCGACGAGCGGGGACCCGACGGGGCCGGCGGGTCCGGACGGCGCCGCCGCGGCGGGGAACGCCACCGTCCCCCCGCAAGCCGGGCAGGCAGAGGCGTCAGCGGTCCAGGGCTGCCCGGCCCCGACCCACACGACCCGGTCGGCGGCGCCGGCGGCCCACGCGACGAGCGGGTCGTCGGCGTTGGCGACCACGCTCCCCGAGCACCCCGCCAGCAGCTGACGCCACGCCCCGGCGAGGACCCGGACCTCACTGTTGCGGTCGAGCTGGTCGCGACTCGAGTTGAGCAGCACCACCACCTCGGGTTCGAGTGCCGTCGCCACCCGGGCGAGCCACGCCTCGTCGACCTCGAGCACCGCATCGGCCCCCGAGGCTCCGTCGGCGAGTGCCGCCGCGATCCCGAAAGGGAGGTTGGCGCCTTGGAGGTTGGTCACGACCGGTCCTGCGGTCGCCAGCGCCGCCCGCAAGAAGCTGGTGGTCGTGGTCTTGCCGTTGGTCCCCGAGACCAGCACCGAGCGCCGCCCCCGGCCCAGCCGACGCAGTGCCTCGGGGTCGACGGCGAGGATCGCCCGGGCCCCCACCGTCGAGCCCGC
>JAKABK010000311.1 GCA_021796905.1 Actinomycetes bacterium | reverse complement strand
AGCACGTCGAGGAGGCAGGGGTCCATTCCGGCGACAGCGCCTGCGTGATCCCGCCACCCACCCTGGAGGCGGAGATCGTCGCCGAGATCGAGGCGCACACCCGGGCGATCGCCGATGCCCTCGGGGTGGTCGGCCCGCTCAACGTCCAGTTCGCGGTCAAGCGCTACCCGGGGGACGGTCCCGCGGTCCACGTGATCGAGGCCAACCCCCGGGCCAGCCGGACGGTGCCGTTCGTCGCCAAGGCGACCGGGGTGCCCCTCGCCCGGGTCGCAGCCCGGGTGATGACCGGCACCACCCTCGACGAGCTGCGGGCCGAGGGCGTGCTGCGAGCCCCCTCGACCGGTGGGCACGTCAGCGTGAAGGAGGCGGTCCTGCCCTTCGCCCGCTTCCCCGACGCCGACGCCCTGATCGGACCGGAGATGCGCTCGACGGGAGAGGTGATGGGCATCGACACCACCTTCGGCCTGGCGTTTGCCAAGTCGCAGGCGGCGGCCGGGGCCGGTCTGCCGGAGTCGGGGTGCGTGCTGCTCACCCTCGCCGACCGGGACAAGCCCGCCGGGGTCGAGGTCGCCCGTCGCTTCGTGCAGCTCGGATTCAGTCTGGCCGCGACCTCGGGCACCGCCGCCCACCTGCGGGCCGAGGGCGTCCCGGTCGGGATCGAGGTGGCCAAGGTCGGTGACCCCGCCGACGGGGTCGACGCCGTCGCCCTGATCGCCTCCGGCCGGGTGGGCCTGGTGGTCAACACCCCGAGGGGACGTGGACCGCGTGCCGACGGCGCCCACATCCGCCGTGCCGCGACCCGCCACCAGGTGGCTTGCCTCACGACCGTCGCCGCCGCCCGGGCTGCGGTCGCAGGTATCGCCGACCGGGCGGGGCACCCCCTGGCGGTGCGCAGCCTGCAGGAGTACCACGCCGCCGAGCAGTTGGCGCTACCCGACCCGCCACGATGAGACCCTGCCCGCTCCGGTGAGACCCTGCCCGCCCCGATGAGGCACCGCCGCGTCCCGAGCGGGCCGGCCCCCGACCTTTCCACCCGGGTCGGCGAGGTGCGGCTCGCCAACCCGGTGATGACCGCGTCGGGCACCTCCGGCCACGGTGCCGAGCTCGCCGCGTGGGTCGACCTCGGCCGGCTCGGGGCGGTGGTCGTGAAGTCGTTGTCCGCGGAGGCCTGGGCCGGCAACCCCGCCCCCCGGCTGCTGGCCCTACCGGCGGGGATGCTCAACAGCGTCGGGCTGCAGGGCCCGGGGGTCGCCGCCTGGGCGGCCGAGCACCTGCCGGCGCTCACCGGGGCCGGAGCGAAGGTGGTGGTGAGCCTGTGGGGACGGAGCGTCGACGACTACCGCAGGGCGGCCGAGGTGGCCGCGTCGAAGCTCACTGCTGCGGTCGTCGCGGTCGAAGCGAACATCTCCTGTCCGAACCTCGAGGATCGCAGCCGCATCTTCGCCCACCACCCCCGCTCCGCTGCCTCGGCGGTCGCTGCCGTCGTGGAGGGTCTCGGCGGGAACCGGCCGGTGTGGGCCAAGCTAAGCCCGAACGTCACCGATCTGCCCGAGATCGCCGGCGCGGTCCTCGGAGCCGGCGCCGCCGGGCTCACCCTGGTCAACACCCTGCTCGGCCTCGCGCTCGACCCTGCGACCGGCCGGGCCCGGCTCGGTGGCGGTGGCGGCGGGCTGTCGGGCCCGGCGCTGCACCCGGTAGCGGTCCGAGCGGTCCACGACGTGCGGGCCGCGTACCCGACCGCCCCGATCGTAGGGGTCGGCGGGGTGGCGACCGGTTCCGACGCCGCCGAGCTGATAGCCGCCGGAGCCGACGCGGTGCAGGTCGGCACCGCCACCTTCGCAGACCCCCGAGCACCGGCCCGGGTGCTCGACGAGCTGACCGCCTGGTGCCTCGCCCACGGCGTCGGGCGCCTCTCAGAGCTGAAAGGCCGCGCCCATGCCTGAACCCGTAGCCCTCCGTTCCCGCCTGGCCCTCGCCCTCGACGTCGACGACCAGGTCGCGGCGTTGCGCCTGGCGCACGAGCTGCGCCCGTGGTTCGGCGTCGCCAAGGTCGGTCTCGAGCTGTACAGCGCCGCCGGTCCCGACACGGTCGCAGCTCTCGCCGAGGAGGGGTTCGGGGTGTTCCTCGACCTGAAGCTGCACGACATCCCCAACACCGTCGGGCGGGCCGCCCGGGTCCTCGGCGCTCTCGGGGTCTCCTACCTCACCGCCCACGCCTCGGGCGGGGCGGCGATGCTGCGCGCCGCGGTAGACGGGCTCGCCGAGGGGGCCGCCGGTGCCGGCCTCGAGGCGCCCGGGGTGCTGGCGGTCACGATCCTCACCAGTGACGACGGGGCCCCACCACATGTCCTCGGGGCACGCGTCGCTACCGCGGTCGAGGCGCGCTGCGCCGGGTTCGTGTGCGCCGCGTCCGATGTCGCCGAAGCCAAGCAGCTCGCCCCGAACCTGTTGGCGGTGGTGCCCGGGATCCGACCGCTCGGAATCCCGAGCCACGACCAGGCCCGGGTCGCCACCCCCGCCGACGCGCTCGGCGCGGGAGCCGACCTGCTGGTGGTCGGACGGGCGGTGACCTCGGCGGCCGACCCGGCCGAGGCGGCCGCCCGGCTCAGCTCGGAGCTCGCCGGCGCCGTCTCCGGGACCGTCGGGGACCGCTACGGGACCCAGCGGTAGGGCTGCGCGCACCGGCCAACGGGGCAGCCACCGCCGGTACGCCACGCCAGCGAGCCTGCCGAGCTCACCGAGGCCGGCGGGCCCAGCGACGAGATGGCCGCCGGTACGCCGGGGGCAGCTTCCGTCAGGCTGGCATCGGCAGAGAGGCGGGTACCCGGTGACCACCTGGAGCGTCGTCCACGAACGCGCCTCGACAGGCTGGAGCGTCTACGTGCCCGCCCTCCCCGGGCCCGGCGCTGCGGGGGAGACCCGGGCCGAGGTCGAAGGGCTCGTCCGGAGGGAACCCTTTCCACCTCGAGGGGCTCGCTCTAGGAGGCCTGCCGATCCCTGATCCCGGGAGCGTCGACCTGGCCACAGTCGCGGTCTGGGCCACCCGCGTCCGACCCGGACAGCCGACCAGGGATGGGGCGGTGTCCGGCGGGACGGTGAGGGCCGCCCGGCCCGTGGCGCCCGCCGGCGACGCCCTGGGGCCGCGTATGGATGCTAATGATAGGATCGCGTCCCATGCCACTGCCGCCCACGCTGTCCGCGGAACAACGAGCAGCCGCCCTCGAGAAGGCGGCTGCCGCCCGACGGGTCCGCTCCGAGCTCAAGGAGAAGCTGAAGATGGGCTCTCTCAGCCTCCAGGAGCTGATCGACGAGGGGAGCAAGGACGAGGTCGTCGGGAAGATGAAGGTGCTGTCGGTCCT
>JAKABK010000310.1 GCA_021796905.1 Actinomycetes bacterium | reverse complement strand
TGCAAAACGCCGCCGCCCAGAAGCTGCAGGCCGAGGCCGGCTGGGGCCAGTGGCCGGCCTGCTCCGCCGAGCTCGGCCTCACCTGAGGCCCGGATCCCCGAAGGTGACCGACCTGCCCACCCCGCCGGGGACCGCGGAGACCTTCACCTGTCCCCGTTGCGCCCGGTCGGCGGTCGCCGAACGGTTCTACGGGCCGTGCGGAGCGTGCAGGGCCGAGCTGGTCGCCACCCAGCGCGGCGAGGCGAAGGACGTCACCGCCGGCCGTTTCGAGCCCCGGATGCACGTCACCCCCGGCGCTGTCGCCCTCAAGGAGTGAGAACCGGGACGCGCTTGGTGTTGGCGTCCGCTTCCCCCGCCCGGCTGCGGATCCTGCGTGCCGCCGGCATCGACGCCGAGGTGGTGGTGAGCGGCGTCGACGAGCGGGCGGTGCCGGCCCCCGACCCCACGGCCCTCGTCGCCACCCTCGCCCGGCTCAAGGCCGAGACGGTCGCCACCGACCCCCGCTCGGTCGACCGGCTGGTCCTCGGCTGCGACTCGGTCCTCGACCTCGACGGGAAGGTCATGGGAAAACCGGTCGACGCGGCCGAAGCGGTCAGCTGGTGGGAGGAGCGTCGCGGCCGGCAGGCGATCCTGCGCAGCGGTCACCACCTGATCGACACCGCTTCGGGCCGGGCGGCCCGGGCGGTCGGGTCGAGCGTCGTGTGCTTCGGGCACCCGAGCGACCAGGAGATCGCCGCCTACGTCGCGACCGGCGAACCGCTCGAGGTCGCCGGCGGGTTCACCCTGGAGGGCAGGGGGGCGCCTTTCGTGGATCGCATCGACGGTGACCCCGGTAACGTGATCGGCTTGTCGTTACCCATCCTCCGCCGGCTGCTCACCGAGCTCGGCCGGAGCATCGTCGATCTGTGGTCGGCCTGACCCGATCCGTCGAGCAACCCCCGGCGCCCACCGCCGGCGCCTCGGGGCCCGCCGCCGGGGTTGTCGGGCCTGAGGGCGCGAAGACCGCGGGGGCCGGGTTGCGCATCGGGCCGCTCCGGATCGATCCGCCGATCGTCCTGGCGCCGATGGCCGGGGTGACCACCCCGGCTTTCCGTACCCTCTGCCGCGAACAGGGCGCCGGGCTGTACGTGAGCGAGATGATCACCGCCCGGGCCCTGGTCGAGGACAACTCGCGGACCAGACGGATGCTCGCCCCCGGGCCCGACGAACCGGTCCGCAGCGTCCAGCTCTACGGGGTCGACCCTGCCGTGGTCGGTGCCGCGGTCCGCCGCCTGGTCGACAGCTGGGGGGTCGACCACGTCGACCTCAACTTCGGTTGCCCCGCCCCGAAGGTGACCCGCAAGGGTGGCGGGGCGGCTCTTCCCGCCCACCCGGTCCTCTTCGGGCGGATCGTCGCCGCGGCCGTCGCGGCGGCCGGCCCGGTGCCGGTCACGGTGAAGATGCGGACCGGTCTCGACCCGTCGGTGGTGACCGCCCCCCGCGCCGGGCTGATCGCCGAGGCGGAGGGTGCGGCCGCGGTCACCCTCCACGCCCGCAGCGCCGAGCAGCTCTACTCCGGGGCCGCCGACCGCCGGGCGATCAGCGAGCTGAAGCTCGCCGTCCGCCACGTGCCGGTGCTCGGCAACGGCGACGTCTGGACCGCCGCCGACGCCTTGTCGATGCAGGCCGAGACCGGCTGCGACGGGGTGGTCGTAGGCCGTGGCGCCCTCGGGCGACCCTGGCTGTTCGCCGACCTCGCCGCCGCCTACGCCGGCCGGCCGGTGCCACCCCCGCCCTGCCTCGGGGTAGTCGCCGACACCGTCCGCCGTCACGCCGACCTGCTCGCCGAGACCGTCGGGGAGCAGGTCGCGGCCCGCGAGATCCGCCGTCACGTCGGCTGGTACCTGACCGGCTACCCGGTAGGGCCCTCGGCCCGCCGGGAGCTCGCCTCGGTCGACAGCCTCGCCGGGCTCGACGCCCGCCTTGCTCTCCTCGACGCCGATCTCACCCTCCCGGCCGGCTCCGAGGCGCTCCCGCGAGGCCACTCGGCGGGACCCCGGCGGGTGGCCCTGCCGGAGAGATGGCTCGAGGACCGAGACGACCCGGACCCCCCGGCCGGCGCCGACGCCCTGGTCTCGGGCGGCTGAACGCGCGCCGTGACGGGCACACCCGACAGCGGCGCCTCCCGGGCCCGGAGGGCTCCGGGGCGGGCGTGCCCCGGACCGGGCCTGCTTCAGGCCGGGACTATCGACGCGGCGGTGCCGTAAGCACAGATCTCGGTCCAGGTCTGGCCGAGCTCGGAGGTGTCGAAGCGCATCGCGAGCACCGCGTTAGCCCCGAGGGCCCGCGCCTCGTCGAGCATGCGGTCGACCACTTCCCGCCGGCTCACGTAGAGGTTCTTGGTCATGCCCTTCAGCTCCCCGCCGGCGAGGGCCTTGAGCCCCGCCCCGATCTGGGAGCCGATGTTGCGACTGCGGACAGTCAGTCCCATCACCTCCCCGAAGACCTGGGTGACCCGGTAGCCGGGAACGTCGTTGGTGGTCGTGACGAGGATGTCCCTGCCGCTAGCTGGAGTGCCGCTCATCGCCCGACGTTACGCCCGCGGGCACGAGCCGGCGGGGATCAGACCTCGAGCATCACGGTGAACGGACCGTCGTTGACCAGCGACAGCTGCATCTCGGCCCGGAACCTCCCGGTCGCCACCTCCGCACCGAGCTCCCGCAGGCGGGCGACCACCCCCTCGACGAGCGGCTCGGCCACCTCGGGGCGGGCGGCGTCGACGAAAGACGGTCGCCTCCCGCGACGCAGGTCGGCGTAGAGGGTGAACTGGCTGACCACCAGCACCTCCCCACCCACGTCGGCGGCCGACAGGTTGACCAGGCCTTCGCGGTCCTCGAAGACCCGCAGCCCCCACAGCCGCTCGGCGAGACGGACGGCGCCCGCCGGCTGATCGGTGTGGGTCACCCCGACCAGGGCGCACAGGCCCGGGCCGATCCGGCCGACCTCCTCGGCTCCCACCGCTACCGACGCCGAGCTCACCCGCTGCACCAGAGCCCGCACCGCCCCGACCGTAGCGGAGCGCCCCGGGGACCGGGACGAGCAGGCCTGTCGCGACGATACCCGCCTCCGAGCAGGACGCCGTGGGCCGTTTCGTCGCCGACTGCCGGGTCCGAGCCGAAGCCGAGGTGCCCCGGCCGGCACCACCGACCGCCTGGGAGCAATGCTGCGCGCGTCAGCACCTCCGGGCGTGGGCCCTGCGCGCCGTGAGCTGCCGGGCCGCCGCAGCGCCACCAGGGGACCGGCCCGATGACTGGGGTCACCTACGGCACCGGAGCGCTCATCGCCGGGGATCGCGACAACCGGCGCCGGTGGGCCCAGAT
>JAKABK010000309.1 GCA_021796905.1 Actinomycetes bacterium | reverse complement strand
GTAGCGCATCGTGCCGGCGAACGCCCTGCCCACCGGGTCGCAGCAGGCGTCGTTGAAACGCAGGTGCGGGTCGGCGGCGTGGACCTCGAGCACTACCGTCACAGTGCCGTCACGCCCGAGCAGGCGGAAGCCGTCGGAGGTGACGAGCAGCCATCCGCCCTCCTCGGCCGGCAAGGCGGCCCCGACGTGGACACCCACGTCGAAACCGTTCCGTCGGCGACCGTCGGCTTCGCTCAGGTGGACCACGCCGGCGAGGATGTCCACCCAGACCAGCGCAGCTTCGGCCCGGTCCCACACCGGGCCCTCGCCGAGGGTCGCCCCGGCGTCGTCGAGCAGCTCCGCGACAATGGCCATCGTCAGTGGGAGTGCCGCGGGACGCTGTCGCCGGAGCCGCCGACCAGGACATCGAGGTCGGCCCCCCGGTCCGCGCCGAGGACGTGGTCGACGTAGATACGCACCCATCCCCGCTCGGCCGGACGGGGAGGTGGGCTCCACTCTGCCCGGCGCGCCTCGAGGACCTCGGGATCGACGAGGAGGTCCAAGCGGTGTTCGGCGACGTCCAGGTCGATCAGGTCGCCGGTGCGCACCAGGGCGAGCGGACCGCCGACGGCCGCCTCCGGGGAGACGTGCAGGACGCAGGTCCCGTAGCCGGTCCCGCTCATCCGGGCGTCGGAGACCCTCACCATGTCGAGGATCCCCTCGTCGAGCAGCCGCTTCGGCATCGGCAGGTTGCCGACCTCCGGGAAACCGGGATATCCCCTCGGCCCAGCGCCCTTCACCACCAAGACGGTGTCGGGGGTCACCGGGAGCTCGGCGTCGTCACAGACATCGAGGTAGTCCTCGATCCGCTCGAAGACCAGCGCCGGGCCCCGGTGGGCGAGCAGCCCGGGCGTCGCGGCCGACACCTTGAGCACCGCCCCCGACGGGCTCAGGCTGCCCCACAACACCCGCGTGCCGGCGCCCGCCGGCTGCACCGGCTCCTCGGCGGTGGCGATCACCTCTCGGTTCCAGCACCGGGTGCCGGCAATGTTGTCGGCGACGGTGGTGCCGGTGACGGTCACGTGGTCGGTGTGGAGCAGCGATCCGAGCTCCGCCATGACCTGCGGCACCCCGCCGGCGTAGAAGAAGTCCTCCATGAGGAACCGACCGGACGGCTGCAGGTCGGCGAGGACCGGGACGTCGTCGGTCAGCTCCTGGAAGTCGCGTAGGTCGAGGGGAACCCCGACCCGGCCGGCGAGCGCGAGCAGGTGCACTACAGCATTCGTCGACCCCGAGATCGCCGCGTTGACCCGGATGGCGTTGTCGAACGCCTCCCGGGTGAGCACCGCCGAAGGACGCAGCCCTTCGGCGACCATCGCGACGATCCGCTGACCGGCGCGCTGCGCGGTCACCGCCCGGCGCGAGTCGGGTGCAGGGATGGCCGCCGCTCCCGGGAGCGTCATGCCGAGCGCTTCGACGACACACGCCATCGTCGAAGCGGTACCCATGGTCATGCAGTGCCCGGCGCTGCGCGACATGCACACCTCGGCCTCCGCGAAATCGGTCGGGCTGATCCTCCCGGCCCGCAGTTCCTCGCCCAACTGCCACACCGCGGTCCCCGACCCGATGTCGCGGCCCTGGAACTTCCCGTTGAGCATCGGCCCGCCGGTGACCATGATCGCCGGGAGGTCCACGCTCGCCGCGCCCATCAGCAACCCGGGAGTGGTCTTGTCACACCCTGAGAGCAGGACCACCCCGTCGAGCGGATTGGCCCGGATGCACTCCTCCGCCTCCATCGACAACAAGTTGCGGTACAGCATCGCCGTCGGGCGGACCAGGGTCTCGCCGAGCGACATCACCGGCAGCTCGAAGGGGTAACCGCCGGCGAGCAGCACGCCCCGCTTCACCGCCTCGGCGAGCTGGCGGAGGTGGCCGTTGCAGGGTGTCAGCTCCGACCAGGTGTTGACGATGCCGATCACCGGGCGCCCGTCGAACGCCTCGTCGGTATGTCCCTGGTTGCGCAACCAGGAGCGGTGGATGAAACCGTTGCGGCCCGGCGCGGCGAACCACGCCTGGCTGCGCCCCGCTCCGCTGCTCCCCTCGGGGGATCCGTCGGCGTTCATGGTTGCTGGCGACCTCCAGTCGCATAGTGGCGCGTCACGGGGCCACTCGTCTACCAGGCGTACGCCTCGGGCGCCGGCCCTCCCGGACCGGGCCAGATCTGGTCGAGCCGGTCCAGGGCCTCGGTGTCGAGGACCACCTCGAGCGCCCGCTCCGCGGTCTCGAGCTGCTCGATGGTGCGCGGTCCGACGATCGGGGCGGTCACCGCCGGCTGGGCGAGCAACCACGCGAGGGCGACCTCTCCGGGTCCGGCGCCGAGCTCGGCGCACAGCTTCTCGTAGGCGTCGACCGCGCCGCGTTTGTCGGCGAGGCGGGTCTGCACCCCCTCGGATGCCCGGCGACCCTCGCTCGCTCCGGCGAGGACCCCGCCGAGCAGCCCGCCGGCGAGCGGGCTCCACGGGATGACCCCGAGGCCATAGTGCTGGCATGCGGGGAGCACCTCCAGCTCGACCATCCGGTCGGCGAGGTTGTAGAGCGACTGCTCGGAGACCAAGCCGAGGAAGTGGCGTGCGAGAGCGGCCTCCTGTGCCATCGCGATGTGCCAGCCGGCGAAGTTGGAGGATCCCACGTAGACGACCTTCCCCTGAGCGACCAGGAGCTCCATCGCCTGCCAGATCTCCTCCCATGGCGTCGACCGCTCGACGTGGTGCATCTGGTACAGGTCGATGTGGTCGGTCTGCAGCCGCCGGAGGGAGTCCTCACACGCCCGGCGGATGTGCAGAGCGGACAGTCCCCGCTCGTTGGGCCAGTCGCCCATCGAGTTGTAGACCTTGGTGGCGAGCACGACCTTGTCGCGCCGACCGCCACCCTTGGCGAACCACCGCCCCACGATCTCCTCGGTGGCTCCCCTCCCCCCGTAGACGTTGGCGGTGTCGAAGAAGTTGATGCCGTCGTCGATCGCCCGGTCCATGATCAGATGCGACTGGTCCTCGGGGGTCCGCGGACCGAAGTTCATGGTGCCGAGGCAGATACGGCTGACGGTGAGGCCGGTGCGTCCGAGGTGCGTTGTCGATATCCCAGTCATTGAAAGCTTTTTAGCACACCACCGGCACCGGGGCCGTAGGACCGGATCGATCGACGAGGGAGCCGGCGGGAGGGGCCGGCGATCACCGTCGGCGACCACCTCCGGTCCCGGTGACGGGTGCCCGGATCTTCGGGCCGGGCCCGGTCGAGTCGCGGACCACCAGCCGGCACGGGTTGGTCCGCACCCCCCGGGCCCGGTTACCGGCGATCGCGTCCAGCAGGGCGTCGGCTGCCAATCGACCCAACTC
>JAKABK010000308.1 GCA_021796905.1 Actinomycetes bacterium | reverse complement strand
CTTCCCGGGGGTAGATGTTGACCCCCCCGGAGATGATCATGTCCACCTTGCGGTCGGTCAGGTACAAAAAGCCCTCGTCGTCGAGGTAGCCGACGTCGCCGAGGGTCGTCCAGCCGGCGCCATGGTGGGCTTCGGCGGTCTTGACCGGGTCGTGGAGGTACTCGAAGTCGGCGCCGCCGCCGAAATAGACGGTGCCTACCGTGCCGGCGGGCACCTCGGCTCCGTCGTCGCCGACGATGTGGACCTCCCCGCTGAGCGGCCTGCCGACGGTCCCGGGGTGGGCGAGCCACTGGGCGGAGTCGCACAGCACCAGGCCGTTGGACTCCGTGCCGGCGTAGTACTCCCAGATGATCGGTCCCCACCACTCGATCATCTGCTGCTTGACCGGCACCGGGCATGGCGCGGCGGCATGGACCACGCAGCGCAGCGAGGACAGCTCGGCGGCCGCCTTGAGCTCGTCTGGGAGCCTGAGCATCCGCACGAACATCGTCGGCACCACCTGGGTCATCGTCACCCGATAGCGGCCGATCAGGCTCAGCATCGAGGCGGCGTCGAAGTGCTCCATGACCACGACGGTCCCGCCGGTGCGCTGCACCGACCGGGCGAAGCGCAGCGGGGCGGCGTGGTACAGCGGGGCGGGGGAGAGGTACACGGTGTCCTCCCCCATCCCGAAGCACATCTGGGCGAGCCGGGTCACGCCGTCCGCCTCGTCGAGGCCGACCCCGGCGAGCGGGCGGTGCACCCCCTTCGGCCGGCCGGTCGTCCCCGAGGAGTACAGCATGTCGTCGCCGGCGTAGGGACCGAGGCGCGCCTCGGCGCCCTGGGCAGCGACCGCCTCGTCCCACGACGCCCACCCCGGGGCACTGCCGCCGGTGACGAAACGCGCGACGCCCTCGGGCAGCGCGCCGCTGGCCGGGCCGAGCCCGTCGAGCAGGTCGGGCAGGGCGGCGTCGGCGACGAAGACCCGGGCGCCGCTGTCGGAGACGATGTAGGCCGTCTCGTCGGGGGTGAGACGGGTGCTGATCGCGCTGTAGAGGACCCCGGATCGGTGGGCGGCCCACAGCAGCTCGAAGAAGCGGGGCGAGTTGGTCAGCTGGAACGCCACGTGGTCGCCGGGACCGACGCCGGCGGCGGCGAGCACCGCCGCCCCCCGGTAGGCGGCCTCGTCCAGCTCACGGTAGGTGGTCACCGCCCCGCTGGCCGCCATCACCACCGCCGGCCGGTCCGGCACCAGCTCCGCCCATTTCCCTGGGTGCAACGATCCCCCCTTCAGCGGTCCCGGACGGAGGTTAGCGGCAGGCGGGGCCCGAACTTCGGGGCGGTCACCCCTCCGGCCATCAACAGCCGCTGGACCCGGCCCCGCTGGCCCCGCCACGGCTCGAGCAGCTCGAGCATCAGCCGGTCGTCGCCGCGGGGGGACCCGGTGAGGCTCCAGGCGACCTGGTTGGGGAGGTGGAAGTCCCCGACGCTCAGCGCGTCGGGATCGCCGAGAGCGACACGGGCGACCTCGGCGGCGGTCCAGGGACCGACGCCGGGCACGGCCTGCAGTCGACGGCGTCCGTCGGCGCCGGGCAGCGTCGCTGTCGCCTCCAGGGCCGCGGCGGCCGAGGCGACCCGCCGGAGCGTCTCCGCCCGCTTGCGTTCGACACCGAATCGGGCCAACCCGTAGACCGGGGTAGCGGCCAGCCGCTCGGGGCGCGGCGGCAGGCGCAGGCCGCTGCGGGGCCCGGGGGCGGGCTCGCCGAGGGCGGCGACCAGCTCCCGGTGGCTGCGGGCCGCCTCGACGCCGGTGACCCGCTGCGCGAGCACCGCCGGGACGGTCGCTTCGAGCACCGCCCCGCTGCGGGGGATGCGCAGGCCGGCGTGGCGGCGGGCGAGGGGCGCGACCACCTCCCAACCGGGGGGTCTGGTGGCGAGCAGCGCGGCGAAGGCCCCGGTGTCGTCGTCGGCACCGACGAGCGCCCCGAGCCGGTCGAGGGCGCAGGGCGCACCGGGCCCCCACGCGAAGCAGCGGACGCTCCCGGCGGAGGGGTCGGCGACCAGCGCCTGGGTCGCCGGGCCCGCCGGGGTGCGGGTCGCCCGCCACAGCAGCCGACCGTCGGCCTGCACGCAGGGGTCCCTCCGGCCGTGGCGGAGCGGGCCGAGGGTCTGCTGGAGGTCGAACGGACCGGGAACCCTGACCGTCGCCTCCAAGGGCCGCCCGCCCCCCGGTTCCTCGACGACCACGCCCGGCGAGGCTACCGGGGCGGCGCGTCCGGTCCGCGGCATGGCACGCTGGGGCCGATGCCGACGAGCTTGTTCGACGAACTGTCCTGGCGGGGCCTGGTGCACCAACTGACCGACGACGCCCTCCCCGAGCTGCTCGCCAGGGAGCGTTTCAGCGCCTACATCGGCTTCGACCCGACCGCCGACAGCCTGCACGTCGGTCACCTGCAGCAGATGTGCACGCTGCGGCGCCTCCAGGACGCCGGGCACCGACCGATCGCACTGGTGGGCGGGGCGACCGGCATGATCGGCGACCCGAGCGGCAAGTCCGAGGAGCGGGTGCTGCTCACCCCCGAGACCCTCGCCGCCAACCGGGAGGCGATCCGCGCCCAGCTCGCCCGCTTCCTCGACTTCTCCGCCGACCGGGCCGTCCTCGCCGACAACTACGACTGGCTCGGGACCGCCGGGCTGCTCGAGTTCCTGCGCGACGTCGGCAAGCACTTCAGTGTCAACGAGATGGTCCGCAAGGACTCGGTCCGGACCCGTCTCGAGGGGCGGGAGCAGTCGCTGTCCTACACCGAGTTCAGCTACATGCTGCTGCAGAGCTGGGACTTCGTGGTGCTCCACGACCGTTTCGGCTGCCGGCTCCAGCTCGGCGGCAGCGACCAGTGGGGCAACATCACCGAGGGGGTCGAGCTGTTGCGCCGCCTGCGCGGCGTCCACGGTTTCGGTCTGACCTCGCCGCTGGTCACCAAGTCCGACGGCTCGAAGTTCGGCAAGACCGGCACCGGGACGGTGTGGCTCGACCCGGCCCGCACCAGCCCGTACGCCTTCTTCCAGTTCTGGTTGGGGACCGCCGACACCGAGGTCGGCGACTACCTGAGACGCTTCTGCTTCCTCGACCGGTCGGCCGTCGAGGACCTCGAGGCGGTCACCGCCGAGCACCCGGAGCGCCGCGAAGCCCAGCGGGTCCTGGCACGCGAGCTGACCGGCATGGTCCACGGTGCCGACGAGGCCCGCCGGGCGGAGACCGCCGCCGCCGCCTTGTTCAGTCCCGACATCGCCTCCCTCGACGCCGCCACCTTGGAGGCCGCGCTCGCCGACGCCCCGTCCAGTGCGCTGCCCGCCGAGACTCTCGCCGCGGGCGTACCGGTCCTCGACGCCTTCGTCTC
>JAKABK010000307.1 GCA_021796905.1 Actinomycetes bacterium | reverse complement strand
GTGCATGCCCTGCGGGCCGAGAGCGACGCGGTGCTCGTCGGTGCTGGCACCGTCCGCGCCGACGACCCGAGCCTGACCGTGCGCGCCGTCGAGGGCCGCCAACCGCTCCGGGTGGTGCTCGGCCGGGTCCCGCCCGGCGCGCGGGTCGCCCCCGCCCTCGAGCACACCGGGTCGCTCGAGGACCTGCTCGACCGGCTCGGCCGTCGCGACGTCCTGCAGGTGCTCGTCGAGGGTGGCCCCCACGTCGCCCACGCCTTCCACGCCGCCGGACTGGTGGACCGCTACGTCGTGTACCTCGCCCCGGCCCTGCTCGGCGGGGACGACGGCCTGCCGCTGCTCGCCGGTGCCGGCGTCACGAGCATGGACCAGGCGTGGCGGGGGAGGTTCGCCTCGGTCCGGGAGCTGGGCGGGGACGTCCGCGTCGACCTGCTCGCCAGGTAGCGTTCGGGGCGTGTTCACCGGGATAGTGGAGGAGGTCGGCCGGCTCCGGGCTGTCGAGCGGACCGGTGTCGCGACCCGCCTGGTCGTCGACTCCCCGCTGGTGGCTACCGACGCAGCGGTAGGGGGGTCGATCGCGCTCGACGGGGTGTGCCTCACCGTCATCGACGCCGGTGACGGTTGGTGGGCGGCCGAAGCGGTCCCCGAGACCACCGGCCGCAGCACCCTCGGGAGCCTCCGGCCCGGTGACCGGGTCAACCTGGAGCGACCCTTGCGCCCCGACGGGCGCCTCGGGGGCCATCTGGTCCAGGGCCACGTCGACGGGGTCGGACAGGTCGTCGCCCCGGCACCCGACCTGGTCGTCCGGGTGCCCCCGTCGCTGGCTGCCTACCTGGTGGCCAAGGGATCGGTCGCCGTCGACGGCTGCAGCCTGAGCGTCGTCGAGGTCACCGAGGACACCTTCTCGGTGGCGATCGTCCCCCACACCGCTGCGGTCACCACCCTGTCGGCCAAAGTGGCCGGCGACGCGGTCAACCTGGAGGTCGACGTGATCGCCAAGTACGTGGAGCGCCTGCTCGGGGCGGGCAGCGCGACACCGTACGCGCCGGTGCCCCGGTGAGCACCGCCGGCGTCGAGGAGGCGGTCGAGGCCGTCCGGCGCGGAGAGCCGGTCGTGGTCGTCGACGACGAGGACCGGGAGAACGAGGGTGACCTGATAGTCGCCGCCGCTCACGCCACCCCGGAGGTGATGGCCTTCTTCGTGCGTCACACCTCCGGGTTGATCTGCGCGTCGATCACCGCGGAGCGTGCCGACGAGCTCGACCTGCCCCTGATGGTCGCCCGCAACACCGAGTCCCAGCGGACCGCGTTCACCGTCACCGTCGACTACCGCCACGAGACCACCACCGGGATCTCCGCGGCGGACCGTTCCCGCACCGCCCGGGCCCTGGTCGACCCCGACGCCCGGGCGTCGGACTTCAACCGTCCCGGGCACCTGCACGTGCTGCGCTCCCGTCCCGGAGGGGTGCTCAAGCGCGCCGGTCACACCGAGGCCGCCGTCGACCTCGCCCGGATGGCCGGGCTGCCCCCGGCGGGGGTGCTCTGCGAGGTGGTGAGCGCCGACCGCCTGAGCATGGCCCGGCGCCCCGAGCTGGAGGGCTTCGCTGCCGAGCACGGCCTGGTGCTGGTCAGCATCGCCGACCTGGTCCGCTACCGCCGGCGCACCGAGCGGTTGGTTCAGCGGGTCGCCTCGGCGCGTATCCCCACCGAGTTCGGGGATTTCGACTGCGTCGCGTACCGCAGCGAGATCGACGCCGAGACCCATCTCGCGTTGGTGCGCGGCCAGCCCGCCGGCGAGGCCGACGTGCTGGTCCGGGTGCACAGCGAGTGCCTGACCGGGGATGTGTTCGGTTCGCGCCGCTGCGACTGCGGGGCGCAGCTGCACGAGGCGATGCGGATGGTCGCGGAGGCCGGCGTCGGGGTGGTCGTCTACCTCCGGGGCCACGAGGGCAGGGGGATAGGCATCGCCAGCAAGCTCGACGCCTACCAGCTCCAAGACGGCGGGCTCGACACGGTCGACGCGAACGTCCACCTGGGCCTGCCGGTCGACAGCCGGGAGTACGGTATCGGCGCCCAGATCCTCGTCGACCTCGGGATAACCACCATGCGGCTGCTCACCAACAACCCCACCAAGCGGGGCGGTCTCGAGGGCTACGGGCTCGAGGTCGTCGAGAGGGTCCCGATCGTCACCGAGCCGACCGCGGAGAACGCCTTCTACCTGCAGACCAAGCGGGACCGGATGGGCCACCAGCTCCCCGGCGAGGTCGACCGGCTCCCCGGCGAGGTCGACCAGCTCCCCGGTGAGGTCTACCGGCTCCCCGGCGCCGAGGGCCGTCGGTGACGGGGCCGTCGGTGACAGGGCGGTCGGTGACGGGACCGACGGTCTACGAGGGCCACCTCGACGGCACCGGGATGCGGGTGGCGCTCGCCGCGAGCCGTTTCAACGAGCTGGTGGTCCACAGACTGGTCGAGGGATGTCTCGACGGCCTCCGCCGCCACGGGGTCGCCGACACCGACATCTCGGTGGCCTGGGTGCCGGGTGCCTTCGAGCTGCCGGCGGTCGCCGCCCGGCTGGCCGGGTCGGGCAACTTCGACGCGGTCGTGACCCTCGGCGCGGTGATCCGCGGCTCCACCAGCCACTACGACCTGGTCGCCGGGCAGGCCGCTTCCGGCGTCGCCCGGGTGGCTCTCGACTCGGGGTTGCCGGTGGTCTTCGGGGTGCTCACCACCGAGACCATCGAGCAGGCCCTCGAGCGGGCGGGGACCAAGGCCGGCAACAAGGGTTACGAGGCGGCGCTCGGCGCAATCGAGATGGTCGACCTGTGGCGGCGGCTCCCGGCCGGCGCGCGGCCCTAGCGGCGTGCTCAGGCTGGTCCTGCCGAAAGGCTCCCTGGAGAGGGCGACCCTGGAGCTGTTCGACGCCGCCGACCTCGGGGTGACGCGAAGCTCGTCGGTCGACTACCGGGCGAGCGTCGACGACCCGCGGGTGGCCGAGGTGATGATCCTGCGCCCCCAGGAGATCCCCGAGTACGTGGCCGAAGGCCTCTTCGACCTCGGGATCACCGGCCGGGACTGGATCGAGGAGACCGGCGCCGCGGTGACCACCGTGGGCGAGTTGCGCTACTCGAAGGCGAGCGACCGGCCGATCAGGGTGGTGCTCGCCGTCGCCGACGGCTCCCCGGTCCGGGCGGTCGGCGACCTGCCCAGAGGGGTGCGGGTCTCGACCGAGTACCCGCGCCTCACCGAGCGGTTCCTTCGGGGGCACGGGATCCAAGCCGACGTGCGGCTCTCCCACGGGGCCACCGAGGCCAAGATCCCCGAGATCGCCGACGCGGTGGTCGAGATCACCGAGACCGGGCGGGCGTTGCGGGCCGCCGGGCTGCGCATCGTCGACA
>JAKABK010000306.1 GCA_021796905.1 Actinomycetes bacterium | reverse complement strand
CGACGCCGGCGCCTGGAGGCGGGCGTGGGCTCTCGGCCCGGTCGCTCCGGGCGACGCGGGGAGCACGACGCGACGCGGCGGGCCCGCCCGCTGGCCGCGCCCGTAGCCGGGGGGGACCGTGGACCTCCGGCAGCTCCAGGCCTTGGTCGCCATCGCAGAGACCGGGAGCTTCTCGGCGGCGGCAGCCAGCCTCCACACCGTCCAGTCGAACGTGTCGAGCCACGTCGCCCACCTCGAGCGCGAGCTGGGTGTCCAACTGGTGGACCGTCATTCCGGGGAGCCCACCGAGGAGGGCCGGGCCGTGGTCGAACGGGCCCGACGGATCGCCGACGAGCTCGACGCGATAGTCGCCGACCTCGCCTCGATGCGCGACGAGGTCGTCGGCACTGTCCGCCTGGGAGTCATCGGCACCACCGCCCGCTGGCTCACCCCGCTGCTCCTCGAAGCGCTCGCCGGCGCCCACCCCAAGGTGCGACTGGTCGTCGGGGAGGGCACCTCGGCGATGCTCGAGCCCCAGGTGGCCTCCGGCGCCCTGGAGGTTGCGGTGGTGAACCTCCCCCAACCGCTCCCCGACCTGGCCGAGACACCCCTGTTCGACGAGGACCTGATCCTCGTGGTGCCACCCGAGCACCCGCTGTCGGACCGCTCCGAGGTCGACATGTCCGACCTCGACGGCCTCGAGCTGTTGCTCCCCGCGGCCGGCACGACCTACCGCCAGGAGCTCGACGAGGCCGCAGCCCGGGCCGGCGTGTCGCTCGTCGCCCGCGCCGAGATCGACGGGCTGCGGCTGATCGCGTCCCTCACCGCCCGGGGTCTCGGGCCGTCGATCCTCCCGGCCACGACCGCAGCCGAGGGTCTCGACGGTTTCGCCCGCATCGCGGTGAGCAGCCTGCCATGCCGCCGGGTCGGGGTGGTCCTGCGCCGACGCGGGCGGCCGAGCGCCGCCGCCCGGGCGACCCTCGAGGTGCTCGCCGACGTGGTCGGCCGCCGGCTCGGCAAGCAGTACGGCATCCACCCGCCGGCGGGCTGACCGGGGTCCCGGCGCCCTGCGACGGTTCCGCCGGGGTCCCGGAGATCCGGCCGGGCGCCCCGCCCGGCGCCGGTCAGGGCCGGTCGCGCAGCTGGCGCAGCACGTAGGGCAGGATCCCGCCGTGGCGGTAGTAGTCGGCCTCCTTGGGGGTGTCGATGCGCAACACCACCTCGAAGGACCGCCCGCCGGCGCTGACCGTTACCCGGGCCGGCAGCGAGGACCCCTCCCCCAGGCCTTCGAGGCCGGTGACCTCGAAGGTCTCCTCCCCGCTGAGACCGAGCGAGGCGACCGAGTCACCGGGCAGGAACTGCAGTGGCAGGACGCCCATGCCGACCAGGTTGGAGCGGTGGATCCGCTCGAAGCTCTCGGCGATCACGGCGCGCACGCCGAGCAGGGCGGTGCCCTTGGCCGCCCAGTCCCGGGAGGACCCGGTGCCGTACTCCTTGCCGGCGAGGACCACCAGCGGCACCCCGTCGGCCTGGTAGCGGCGGGCGGCGTCGTAGATCGCCATCACCTCCCCGTCGGGGAGGTGCCGGGTCACCCCGCCCTCGGTGCCGGGGGCGAGACGGTTGCGGATCCGGATGTTGGCGAAGGTCCCCCGGATCATCACCTCGTGGTTCCCGCGGCGGGCCCCATAGCTGTTGAACTCGCTCGGGTCGACCCCGCCGTCGACCAGCCAGCGTCCCGCCGGGCTGTCGGCGGCGATGTTGCCCGCCGGCGAGATGTGGTCGGTGGTGACGCTGTCACCGAGCACCGCCAGCACCCGGGCGCCGCGAACGTCGGTGAGCGGGGCCGGGGAGGCCGGCATCGCCTCGAAGTACGGGGGGTTGCGCACGTAGGTGGAGCGCTCGTCCCACTCGTAGAACTCGCCGGAGGGCACCTCCAGGGACCGCCAGCGCTCGTCGCCGACGAAGACCTCCGCGTAGGACCGCCGGAACATCTCCGACTCGATCGACCCGTCGATCACCGCCGCCACCTCGTGCGGGCTCGGCCAGATGTCGCGCAGGTAGACCGGGCGCCCGTCGCTGCCGGTGCCGAGCGGCTCGCCGACCAGGTCGGTGTCCATCGTCCCGGCGATCGCGTAAGCGACGACGAGTGGGGGTGAGGCCAGGTAGTTCATCCGGACGTCGGGGTTGATCCGACCCTCGAAGTTGCGGTTGCCCGACAGCACCGACACCACCGCCAGGTCGCCGGCGGCGACCGCCGCGGAGATCTCCGGGCGCAGCGGGCCGCTGTTGCCGATGCAGGTGGTGCAACCGAAGCCGACCAGGTCGAAGCCGAGCTTCTCCAGGTACGGGGTGAGCCCGGCGGAGCGGTAGTAGTCCATCACCACCTTCGAGCCGGGGGCGAGGGTGGTCTTCACCCACGGCTTGGAGGTGAGGCCCGCTTCGACGGCTTTCTTGGCGAGCAGACCGGCGGCGACCATCACCGACGGGTTGGAGGTGTTGGTGCAGCTGGTGATCGCGGCGATGACGACGTGGCCGTGGTCGAGCCCGAAACCGGTCCCATCCTCCAGGGTCACCGGCACCGGGTGGGCGCCGGGCGCTTCGGGCGCCCTTTCCCCCCCGAGCACCCCTGGCAGCGCCGCCCGGAAGGCGTCGCGGGCCGCGTCGAGACGGACCCGGTCCTGGGGTCGGGACGGGCCGGCGATGCTCGGGACCACCTCCGAGAGCTCCACGGTCACCCGCTCGGAGTAGACCGGCTCGTGGTCCGGGTCGTGCCAGAGCCCCTGGGCCCGGGCGTAGGCCTCCACCAAGGCGACGTGGTCCTCGCTGCGACCGGTCAGGCGGAGGTAGGCGAGGGTCTCCTCGTCTATCGGGAAGATCGCGCAGGTCGAGCCGTACTCGGGGGACATGTTGCCGATCGTCGCCCGGGTGGCGAGAGGTACCGACGCCAGTCCGGTGCCGTAGAGCTCCACGAACTTGCCGACCACCCCGTGGTGGCGCAGCACCTCGGTGACGGTGAGGACCAGGTCGGTGGCGGTCGCCCCCTCCGCCAGGGTCCCGGTCAGCTCGACACCGACCACCCGGGGCACGAGCATCGACACCGGCTGGCCGAGCATCGCGGCTTCCGCCTCGATCCCACCGACCCCCCAGCCGAGGACACCGAGACCGTTGATCATGGTGGTGTGGCTGTCGGTGCCGACGAGGGTGTCGGGAAAGGCCTCGCCGTCCGATTCGAAGACCACCCGCGCCAGGTACTCGAGGTTGACCTGGTGACAGATCCCGGTGTCGGGGGGAACGACCTCCAAGTTGTCGAAGGCCCCCTGGCCCCAGCGGAGGAACCGGTAGCGCTCCTCGTTGCGGGCGAACTCGAGCTCGGCGTTGCGGGCGAAGGCGTCCGGCCGACCGTAGACGTCGGCGATCACCGAGTGGTCGATCACCAGCTC
>JAKABK010000305.1 GCA_021796905.1 Actinomycetes bacterium | reverse complement strand
CAGGGTGGCCGTCGAAGAAGCCGAGGTACTTCTGGTAGACGGCCTTGACGTTGTGGCTGACGGTTCCGTAGTAGCCGCGGCTGGAGAACTCGGCGGCGAGCGACGGGGGGAGCTCGACCTGCTCGGCGATCTCGAGGGGCGTGAAGCCCAGGTTGGCCAGTCGCATGGTCTGGTCGTGGAGGTAGCGGTAGGTGTCGCGTTGGGTGCGCAGGTACCGGGTCAGCTCCGCCGTGCCGAAGCGCGGCCAGTTGTGGCTGGCGAAGAGCACGTCGGAGCGGGCGGCGAAGAGCTCGATCGACTCGTTGATGTACTTGCTCCACGACAGGGCGTCGCGCACCTCGGCGCCCCGCAGCGTGTAGAGGTTGTGCATCACGCTCGTGCAGTTCTCGGCAGCGCACAGGGCGCGCAGCTCGGGGAAGTGGAAGGTCATCTCGGCTGGGGCCTCGGCGCCGGGCGTGTACTGGAACACGATGCGCACGCCGTCGAGGACGAGCTCCTCGCCCGTCGAGCCGACGAGGTGGGTCGGGGCGACCAGGCTGGCCGAGCCGGACGGGACCGTCTTGCCGAGCCCGCAGTCCACCTGGCCGTCGGGCCCCCGGTCCAGCAAGTTGCCGTACATGAAGGCGGCTCGGCGGAGCATGGCGTTGCCGGCGATGACGTTCTCGAAGACGGCGGCCTCGAGGAACCCCGTCGGGGCGACGATGGGCACGTCCCGGCGGCGCAGCTCCTCGCGGGAGATGACGCCCTGGACCCCCATGAAGTGGTCGGCGTGGCTGTGCGTGTAGATGACTGCCTGCACGGGGCGGTCGCCGAGGTGGGCGGTGACGAGCTGCAGCGCGGCCCGGGCCGTTTCCGTCGAGGTCAGCGGGTCGATGACGATCCACCCGGTGTCGCCCTCGACGAAGGTGACGTTCGAGATGTCGTACCCGCGGACCTGGTAGATGCGGTCGGTCACCTCGAAAAGACCGTGGACGTTGTTCAGCTTCGCCTGGCGCCACAGGCTCGGGTTGACGGTGTCCGGCGCGTCGCCCTCCACGAAGCGGTAGGTGTCCATGTCCCAGACCCGGTGAGTGGAGGATTGGTCGTGCGTGACGACGAGGCTGTCGAGCCCGCCGATCCGACCGCGCTCGGCACGCTCGAAGTCCGCCGGGTCGTCGAGCGGCAGGCTCGCCGCCACGGCTGCGTTGGCCGCCGCGGTGCGCGACGACGGAGGCACGCGACCCTGGCTCGTCCTGGCGTCCTCACCGGTCATGGTCGGTCCCCCTTCCCCCACAGGAGTAGTTGCATCACCACTGCAATAAGTTGCCGACGCCGACCCTAGCCTTCCGACCGGGCTGGCCCCGCCGGGCCGCCGGTTCACCCGGTCCGCTCGACCGTCCCCGGGCGGGACGGGTGGCCCGCGGTGGCGTCGGGTCGTGCGAGCCCTGCGCCCGACCGGGAGGCCGCCTGGGGTAGGGTCCGCCGGGTGGGTGAGCTGACGGGCACGCGCGTGGTGGTGACCGGGGCGACCAGCGGGCTGGGAGCGGCGATGGCCGACGCGCTGCTCGAGGCGGGGGCCCAGGTCGCCTTCGCCAGTCGCCCGACGCCCCGGCTCGACGAGGCGGTGGGTCGCCGACGTGCCGATGGACTGGGCGCAGTGGCCCTCCCCGTCGACGTACGTGACCCGGGCTCGGTCGACGAGGCGGCCGAGCGGGTGTTCGAAGCCCTCGGCGGTGTCGACGTCGTGGTGAACAACGCGGGGATCGGCATGCGGACCGTAAACCCGCGCTTCTTCGAGCACCCCATGCCGTTCTTCGAGGTAAGCCCCGAGGGCTTCGCCGACGTGGTGGCCACCAACCTGACGGGGTACTTCCTCGTCGCCCGGGCCTTCGCCCCGCGGTTCGTCGCCCAGGGCTCGGGACGCATCGTCAACGTGTCGATGAACCACGCCACGATGCGCCGGCGCGGCTTCGTCCCCTACGGCCCCGCTCGGGCTGGGGCTGAGGCGCTCAGCCTCGTGATGACCGAGGACCTCCGCCCCTTCGGCGTGAGCGTCAACCTGCTGCTGCCCGGTGGCGCCACCGCCACCGGCATGATCCCCGACGGCCTGCCCGACGACGCCCGAGCCCGGCTCCTTCCGGCCTCCGTGATGGGCCCACCGTCGGTGTTCCTGGCCTCTGCCGAGGCCGAAGGCGTCACGGGCCAGCGGATCGTGGCCGTGGAGTTCCCGCAGTGGCTGGAGGCGTTCCGGGCCGGGGAAGTACCGATCGACCCGGGTGCGGCAGTGCCTGCCGGAGAGCCGGGAGGGCCCGCCGACCTCGCTCGGGGCTCGAGCTAGCGGTTGACCGTCCCCATGTCGGCATAACGGTCGCCCTCCGGCGCCCCCACGTGCTCGTCGAGCCAGGCGAGGTCCTCCGGGGCGAGCTCGATGTCGGCGGCGGCGAGGTTCTCCTCGAGGTAGGCGCGGCGCTTGGTGCCGGGGATGGGCACGATGTCGTCTCCCTGGGCGAGCACCCACGCGAGCGCCACCTGGCCGGGGGTGCACCCCTTCTGGGCGGCCAGCGACTCGACCTGGGCGACGAGTGCGAGGTTGTGGTCGAAGTGCGCACGGTCGAACCGCGGGAAGCGCTGGGTGCGCGAGTCGCCCTCGGCGAGGTCCGCCGTGCTCCGGATCCTTCCCGTCAGGAACCCGCGCCCGAGGGGGCTGTAGGCGACGAACCCGATGCCCAGCTCGCGCACGGTCGGCAGGACGTCTGCCTCGACGTCGCGGGTGAACAGGCTGTACTCCGTCTGCAGGGCCGAGATCGGGTGCACGACGTGGGCGCGACGGATGGTCGCCGGCGAGGCTTCGGACAGCCCGAGGTGGCGGACCTTGCCGGCAGCCACGAGCTCGGCCATGGCGCCCACCGTCTCCTCGATGGGGACCGTCGTGTCGACGCGGTGCTGGTAGTAGAGGTCGACGTGGTCGACGCCAAGGCGCTGGAGCGAGGCGTCGCACGCCGAGCGCACGTAGTCGGGCCGGCCATTGATCCCGACCCACGACCCGTCCTCGCGTCGCTCGTTGCCGAACTTGGTGGCCAGGACGACCTCGTCGCGGCGGCCGGCGATGGCCTTGCCGACCAGGCGCTCGTTGGTGAAGGGCCCGTACATGTCGGCAGTGTCGAGGAACGTGCAGCCGAGGTCGAGCGCCCGGTGGATGGTGGCGATCGACTCGGCTTCGTCGCCGGTGCCGTAGAACTCCGACATGCCCATGCAGCCGAGGCCGAGGGCGGAGACGGACAGGGACCCGAGCTGTCGTGTCTGCATGGTGACCAACCTAGCGGTGCACGCTGGAGACCGATCGCGGCTGACCCGGCGCCTGCCCGCGCTTGGCCGGGTTCGGCCCCGGTGCGGGCGGTGGCCCGGTTTGCGCACCGTCGCCGAGGACGTCCCGGACGACCT
>JAKABK010000008.1 GCA_021796905.1 Actinomycetes bacterium | reverse complement strand
CTCTCTGGTAGGATGCAGACGTTGCGTTTCGGGCGCTGACCTGGACCTCTTCGGGCGGGAGCAGGTGCCGGGACCACACTTCGCCCCCGAGCCGAGAGGTCGCGCCAATGGCCCTGCAAACGAGTGCCGAGACCACGAATGGGTCCACCTACAGCTCGCAGGACATGCAGGTCCTCGAAGGTCTCGAGCCCGTTCGCAAGCGGCCCGGAATGTACATCGGCTCGACCAGCCTCTCGGGCCTCCACCACCTGGTGTGGGAGGTGGTCGACAACTCCGTCGACGAGGCCATGGCCGGCCACTGCGACCGGATCGACGTCACGTTGCTGGCCGACGGCGGGTGCCGGGTGGTCGACAACGGGAGGGGGATACCCACCGACGTCAACCCGGTCTACAACCTCTCGGGGGTCGAGATCGCCCTGACCAAGCTGCACGGTGGAGGAAAGTTCGGTGGTCAGGGCTACAAGGTCTCCGGCGGCCTCCACGGAGTAGGGGTATCTGTCGTCAACGCCCTGTCGCGGCGCCTCGTGGTCGAGGTCGACCGTGGCGGGATGCAGCACCGCATGGAGTTCACCGATGGAGGACAGCCCCGAGGCGGCCTCGAGGTGGTCGGTCCGGCCCGAGGCGGTCGGCACGGCACGACCGTCACCTTCTGGCCCGACCCGAGGATATTCGAGGACGTGGAGCTGCGTGCCCAGACGATCCTCGAACGTCTCCAGGTCTACGCCTTCTTGAACGCGGGGCTCGAGATCCGGTTCGTCGACGAGCGCGCGGGTGGCGACAGCCAGGTATTCAAGTACACCGGCGGGATAATCGACTTCGTCCGTTCCCTCAACTCCTCCAAGGACTCCTTGTTCAAGCGCGTCGGCTATTTCAGCGACGAAGGAGAGGAGGGGGCGGTGGAGGTCGCCTTCCAGTGGAACACCGGGTACTACGAGGGTGTCCACGGCTACGCCAACGGCATATCGACCGTCGAGGGCGGTATGCACATCGAGGGTTTCCGTACCGCCCTCACCACCGCGGTCAACAAGTACGCCCGGTCGAAAGCGTTGGTGAAGGAAAAGGACCCCAACTTACTGGGCGAGGACATAAGGGAGGGGCTGACCGCGATCGTATCGGTCAAGCTGCGCGACCCACAGTTCGAGGGCCAGACCAAGGCGAAGCTCGGCAACGCGTCGATCCGCTCCCTCGTGCAGCGTGTCACGAACGAGAAGCTCGCTGACTGGCTCGAGGAGCACCCGACCGAAGCGAGAGCGGTGGTCGCCAAGTCGCTCCAGGCTGCACGAGCCCGCGAAGCGGCCAAGAGCGCCCGCGACGCGACCAGGCGCAAGTCGGCCCTCGAAGGGGCGGGAATGCCCGAGAAGCTCCGGGACTGCGCCAGGGGGACCGCGGCGGCCGACGCCGAGCTGTTCATCGTCGAAGGTGACTCCGCCGCGGGCACTGCGATGGACGCGCGAAACCCGGTGACCCAGGCGCTGTTACCCATTCGCGGCAAGATATTGAACGTCGAGCGGGCCCGCATGGACAGGATGCTCAAGAACACCGAGATCCAAGCGCTCATAACCGCGATCGGGGCCGGTATCGGCGAGGAGTTCGACGTCACGAAGGCCCGCTACCACAAGGTGTGCATCATGGCCGACGCCGACGTCGACGGTAGTCACATCCGTACCCTGCTGCTCACCTTCTTCTTCCGTCAGATGCGGGCGTTGGTCGAGACCGGGTACGTCTACATCTGCCAGCCACCTCTTTATTCGACGGTTGTAGGCAAGGAGAAAGTTTATCTGAAGGACGACCTCGCGAAGTCCAATTTTCTTCGTGACCGACCCAATCACAAGTCAGAGTTCAGTCGCTTGAAGGGGCTCGGCGAGATGAACTACGACGACCTGGGGTTCACCACCATGGACCCCGCCACTCGCACGCTGCTGCAGGTGTCGGTGGAGGAGGCGGCCAAAGCCGACGAGGTCATGTCGGTCCTGATGGGTGACGACGTCGAGGAGCGCAAGAAGTTCATCCAGCACAACGCCAAGGACGTGAGGTTCCTCGACATATGAGCGATCTTCCCCCCACCGGGTCCCCAGGGCCGGTCGACGGCCCCACGGGAGTGGCCGACGAGGTCGGCTCGGAGGCGGGCGCCGTCGAGCTGGTCGGGATCCAGCCGATCGAGATCCAAGAGGAGATGGAGCGGTCCTTCCTGGACTACGCGATGTCGGTGATCGTCAGTCGGGCCCTGCCCGACGCGCGCGACGGGCTCAAGCCGGTGCACCGACGGATCCTCTACGGGATGTGGGAGCTGGGTGCGCGCGCCGACCGCACCCGTCTCAAGTGCGCCCGGGTGAGCGGGGACGTGATGGGCAAGTACCACCCTCACGGGGACGCCGCGATCTACGACGCGATGGTGCGCATGGCCCAGCCTTTCAGCCTGCGCCACCCACTGATAGACGGTCAGGGCAATTTCGGATCACCCGACGACGGACCGGCCGCGGCCCGCTACACCGAATGCCGTCTGTCGCTGCTCGCCCACCGGATGCTCGAAGGTATAGACGAGCAGACCGTGGATTTCGCCGACACCTACTCCGGCGAGTTCCAAGAGCCGGTCGTGCTCCCTTCACGGTTCCCGAACCTGCTGGTCAACGGCAGCCAGGGGATCGCTGTCGGCATGGCGACCAATATCCCCCCCCACAATCTCGGTGAGGTCGTCGACGCGACGATCCACCTCCTCGAGCACCCCGACGCCACCGTCGAGGACCTGATGCATTTCGTGAGAGGACCGGACTTCCCGACAGGGGCATTGATCCTCGGACGCTCGGGGATCCACGACGCGTACATGACCGGGCGCGGTTCGATCAAGATGCGGGCACGGGCCGAGATCGTCGAGTCCAAGCGGGGCACGGCGATCGTCGTCACGGAGCTCCCCTACCAAGTCGGGCGGGCGTCGGTGCTCGGCAAGATCCGGGACCTCGTCGAGAGCCGGGACATAGACGGGATCAGGGACCTGAACGACGGGTCGGCCAAGCAGCAGACGAGGCTGGTCATCGAACTGAAGCGCGATGCGAACGCGAACGTCGTATTGAACAACCTCTACAAGTTGACCCCACTGCAGACGAGCTTCGGGGTCAACATGGTCGCCCTGGTAGACGGCGTGCCCCGCACCCTCAATTTGTTGCAGGCCCTCCAGGCGTACGTGGAGCACCAGAAAGAGGTGATCCGCCGGCGCTCCGAGCACCGGTTGGCCAAGGCGAGGCGTGACCTCGAGATCAACGAGGGCTACCTGAAGGCCCTCGACCTGATCGACGCGATCATCACCCTGATCCGCTCCTCCGAGGACCGCGCAGCAGCCCGCTCCGGTCTGGTCGCGGAGCCCTTCGGGTTCACCGAGCTGCAGGCCGAGCACATCTTGGACATGACCCTCGCCCGCCTCACCCGTCTCGGGCGGGCGCAGATCGAGGCGCGGATCGCCGAACTGCAGGCGCAGGTGGCCGAGCTCGAGGCGATCCTCGCCGACGAGGGCGTGCTGCGGGAGGTGATCAAGACCGAGCTGGGCGAGGTGCGGAGCGAGTTCGCGACCGAGCGGCTCGCGGAGATCACCTTCGACCCCGGGGACATGGACGCCGAGGACCTGATCGACGACGAGGAGCTGGTCGTCACCATGACCCGGGCCGGTTACGTGAAAGCCGTCTCGGCGTCGGCGTTCCGGACCCAGGGTCGGGGTGGTCGGGGAGTCGCCGGTACCCGTTTGCGTGACGAGGACTACGTCACCAGGGTGATCCACACCAGCGCTCACGCCCACCTCCTGTTCTTCTCGAACCTCGGGAAGGTCTACCGTCTTCGGGCCTACGAGGTGCCGATGAAGGAGCGGACCGCTCGTGGGACCGCGATCGTGAACCTGCTTCCGCTCTCACCCGGTGAGCACATCCAGACCCTGATCGACACCCGGGAGTTCCCCTCGGACCGGTACCTGATGTTCGCCACCCGAGCGGGCCAGGTGAAGAAGACCACCTTCTCCGAGTACGACAAGTCACGCCGGGACGGGTTCATCGCGATCAACTTGCGAGACGGGGACGAGCTGGTCGGGGTGATCGTCACCGGGGGCGACGACGACATCTTCATGGTCACCTCGGAGGGCATGGCGATCCGTTTCAGCGAGGTCGACGTCCGCGCGATGGGCCGGGACGCCGGTGGGGTGCGCGGCATGAACCTGCGCGACGGTGACGAGGTGGTCTCCGTCGACCTGGCTCGGGACGACACCAGCATCCTGATCGCGACCGACGCGGGGTACGGCAAGCGCACCCAGCTGCACCACTTCAACCGTCAGGGTCGGGGAGGTCTCGGGGTGCGGGGCATCAGGCTCACCGCGCAGCGGGGCCGGGTGGTCGCCGCCTTCATGGTCGGCCTGGACGACGAGATCCTGGTCATCTCCTCGGGTGGGGTCACGGTCCGGATGCCGGTGCGGGAGATCTCGAGCCAGGGGCGGGACGCCACAGGAGTCCGCTTGGTGAGCCTGGACGAAGGCCAGCTGGTCGCTTCGGTAGCCCCGGTGCTGGCTGTAGACGACAGCGACAGCTGAGCGACGCTCAGCGGTCCACCCGAGCAAGCGGAACCGGTAGGTGAGGACCCGACGAGCTTCGAGATGATGGCGGCCAACGCTCCCCGCGTCGCGGGCAGCGTGCCGTCGGTGCCCGGCCGGTACCGGTGATCCGGGATCTCCCCAGGGGGAGTGCTGACAGAGAGGGAGCACCTCCCCGCATGGGGCGCGGCTAGGGTCGGGTCGTGCGTCTGTCGGTCTTGCGTCACCACGGCGAGGACGAGCCCGGGCTCCTCGCAGCGGCCTTCGCGACAGCCGGCTTCGAGCTCGAGCTCCACGACGGAGCCGGGACGGGACCGCTCCCCGACCCCGAGGCCACCGACGCGGTGGTGGTGCTCGGCTCGGTGTGGTCGGTCTATGACCGCTCGGCGGTCGGCGGTTGGATCGACGCCGAGCTGGACTGGCTCCGCGACCTCGACCGGCGGGGTGTCGCGGTCCTGGGGGTGTGCTTCGGGGCGCAGGCGTTGGCTGCCGCGCACGGTGGGGCGGTGGAGCCGGCTCCCCGCAAGGAGATCGGTTGGGTGGAGCTAGACCCGGGGACCCCGGACCCGCCGGGGCGCGGACCGTGGTTCGAGTGGCACGGGGACCGCTGTGTCCCACCCCCCGGGGCGGAGGTGCTCGCCAGTAACGAGGTTGCCGTGCAAGCCTTCCGGGTCGGCAGGCACCTGGCGGTGCAGTTCCATCCCGAGGTCGACCGGGCCCAGCTCGCCAGGTGGATCGCCAACGGCGGCGGGTCGCAGCTGCGGGCCGACGGGGTCGACCCCGACGAGCTCATGGAGCTCACGGCGGGTCACGAGGCGGCCGCGGCGGTGCGCGCCGAGCGTCTCGTAGAGGCGTTCCTCGCCGGGGCGGGCTCCCCGAACCAGTCCCGCGTCCCGCCCTGCCGAGCCGGCTGACCGCTCGCTCAGCTCAGCGAGAGCCGGCACGCCGGGATCGGGACCTGCCGGCCCGCCCCGGGTCGGGTTCCCGGACCCGGGGCCGGTTGGGGACAGCGAAGGCCAGTGGGCTCATCGCGAAGAGCACGACGCCGAGAACGGCGAAGGCGCCGACGAGCACCCCCACCTGGTCGCTGCTGCGGTCCATGAGCGCGGTGGTGGACGCGACGGCGACTATCGCCCCGAACTGGCGGGTGGCGCCCCGCAGGCCGCTGACCGCGCCCACGTCATCGGGGGCGAGCTCGAAGGAAGCGTTGTTGGCCGCCGGCGCCGAGACCCCGATCCCGACACCGGTCAGGGCCGCCCCGAGCATCAGCCACGGATAGGGACCGATCGGCGCAGGGGACGCGAGCAGGAGCAGCCCGGCGGAGATCGAGGCGATGCCGGCGATGATCGGCAGGCGGAACCCGGTCCGGTGGATGAGGAACGAGACGACCACCGCGATCCCCACCTCGCTCACCGCCCGGGCGGACAGCAACGTGCCGGCCGGGAGAGGGCCCAGGCCGTAGCGCTCCTCGGCCACGAGCGGCACCAGCGAACCGAGCCCGATCACGCACGCCCCCCACACGAAGTTGAGGGCGTGCATCGACAGGTTGCTCCACCCTCGCAGGAGGCGGGCGGGGATCACCGGGTCCGCCGCCCTCACCGCCCGGCGGAGCAGGAGAGCCCCGCAGCCTGCGGCGACCACACCCGGAGCGACCACCGACCACGCCCCGGGCCCGGACCGACCGGAGCCGGCGTCGGTGATCGCGAGCATCGTGGCGAGCACCGTCGCGGCGATCAGCGCCGCCCCGAGCAGGTCCGCCCGGCCGTTGCGACGCGGCGAGCTGGGCAGGTAGCGCAGCGCGAGAAGCGTGAAGGCGGCACCCACCGGGACGTTGACGAGGAACAGTCCCCTCCAGGTCCAGTCGGTGAGGATCAGTCCCCCGGCGATCGGGCCGGCCAGAGCGCCGAGGGGGAAGACACTCGAGAACAGTCCCAGCGCCCGGTGACGGTCCGGGCCGAAGACTTCCACCACCATCCCGCTCGCCGCCGGCAGGAAAGCGGCCCCACCGACCGCCTGGAGGGCTCTCAGGGGGACCAGCAGCGAGATCCGGTCCACCGAGCCGCACGCCAGGGAGGCTCCGGTGAACAGCAGCGCGGCTGCCACGAACACCCGCTTGCGACCGAAGACGTCCGCCACCCGGCCGGCGACCGGCATGGCGGTCACCAGACCGAGCTGGTAGGCGGTCATGGTCCAGCTGACCCAGGCGAGGCGGGTGTGGAGGGCGCGTGAGATGGTCGGCAGACCGGTCGCGACGATCGTGGCGTCGAGCGACGACATGAACAGCGCGATCGACACGATGGCGAACACGACCCAGCGGTCCGAGCTGCGCTGCCGGTCCCGAGAGGTCCCGTCCGCGCCCGTGGGGTCGGGGGGGAGCGGGCGGGGCGCAGCGGCGCCGGCGAGCAACGTCAAGCGGACCTCTCGTGTCGGGCGACAGGCGGCGGGGACCGTTGACATCTCCGGTAAACGGTTCACCGACCCGCACAGAGGTTAGCATCCCGGGCTGAGCAAACGTTTGCTCAGGCGACGCCGGGGGGGGGAGCGGTCGATCCGCGAACCACCAGTCGAGGTGGGGGGTCGGTGACGACGATGTCCTCGGGTGGCCCGCCGGCGAGGCGGGCGAGCAGCAGGCGCACCGCTTCGGAGCCGACCTCGTAGAAAGCCATCTTCACCGTGGTGAGCGGCGGCCAGGTGTGGGCGGCCATCCACTGGTCGTGGATGGCCACGACCGACACGTCGCCGGGGATGTCCGCCCCGCCGAGACGTAGCGCGGTGAGCGCACCGATGGCGCCGTTGACGTTGGCGACGACGACACCGGTCGGGGGCGGGGAGGTCGACATCAGGCTGCTCGCCGCCCGGGCTGCTGCGTCGGGTGAGTAGCCGAGGCGGCGCACCCAGGCCTCCCGCTTCTTGAGCCCCGCTCCGTGGAGCGCGTCGGTGTACCCCTGCTCCCTCCGCCGGGCTATGTCGCTGGGCTCCACCCCGCCGATCAGGGCGATACGGCGATGGCCGAGCGACAAGAGGTGCTCGGTCGCGAGGCGACCGCCGGCGACGTCATCGAGGACGACCGATCCCCGACGGTGGGCGGTCCGGGAGGCGACCAGCACGATCCGGGCGTCGTTGGCCACCAGGCTCTCGAGGGCCCGGTCGGAGAGATCGTCGGAGCGTTGGAGCACGAACCCGTCGACGCGTCCCTCCCCGACGAGCCGACGGACCAGGTCACCGCCGGCAGTCATCCGGTCGGAGCGGCCGAGCAGCAAGGTGTGGTCCTGCGCGGCGGCGGCGTCGGCCGCCCCGGCGAGCAGGTCGGCGAACAGCGGGGTGCTCACGTCGGGAACGATCAGGGCGAGCGCCCTCGAGCGGGCCAGGCGCAACGCGCGTCCCGCGTAGTTCGCGGTGTAGTTGAGCTCCTTGGCGGCGAGCACCACCCGGTCGCGGGTCTCGGGACGGGTCCGCAGGTTCGGATCCCCGGTCAGGACCCGCGAGGCCACCGACACCGAGACCCCCGCCCTCCTGGCGATCTCGGCGAGGGTGGCCACCCGGTCATGCTACGGATCCCCTCGCCGACGCCACGCAGAGGGGTCGGCGGGGGGATCCGATCGGGTTGGCCGGGTCGGCAGGTGAGCCCAGCCCGGTCCCCGAGGGTCGATGGTGGCCAGAGCTGGAGGGCCCTCTTCCCAGGCGTCGCGCGGCGTGCGGGTGCCAGCTCGGGCTGGTGGGCACCCACCCCGCCACAGACAGGGCGGTGCACGCCGCGCGGGCCGGGCGCGACGCGACGGAGGCGGCAAGTCGGCTGGCGGTCCGCCCCGAGGGGTGCCGTGCCTCCCGTGCCGACCGCGCCAGGCCGACCGCGTGACGAGACGCCCGTGACGAGACGACCGCGCCGGCCGGCATGGCCCTCCGAGCGCTGAGCGTCCCGGGGGCCGCGCTCGGAGGTGCTCGGCCGGTGAGGGCGGGGTGGGGATGCAGGTGCTCAGCGGTGGCCGGCGACGGGGTGAGGTCGGTATGGGGCCTCCAGCGCCTCGAGCTCCTCGTCCTCCAGGTGGAGACCGACGGCCGCGACCGCGTCGTCGAGGTGGCTAGCCCTGGTGGCCCCGACGATCGGAGCGGAAACTCCTGGCCGGTCCAGCATCCACGCGAGGGCCACCTGGGCCATCGGCACCCCACGGGCCGCGGCGACCCTCGCCACGGCCTCCACGATCTCCCTGTCCCCCTCGTGGTAGAGGGTCTTGCCGAACTCGTCGGTACGGCTGCGGGCGCTCTCGGTGTCCCATGGTCGCGCCAGGCGACCCCGGGCCAGTGGGCTCCAGGGGATCAGGCCGATCCCCTGGTCGAGACAGAGGGGGATCATCTCCCGCTCCTCCTCCCGGTAGAGGAGGTTGTAGTGGTCCTGCATGGTGACGAACCTGGTCCAACCGTTGAGCGTCGCGACGTGCTGCGCCTTGGCGAACTGCCAGGCCCACATCGACGAAGCCCCGATGTAACGGGCCTTGCCGGCTCTGACCACGTCGTGGAGGGCCTCCATCGTCTCTTCGATCGGGGTCCGGTCGTCCCAGCGATGGATCTGGTAGAGGTCGACGTAGTCGACGCCGAGCCGGCGGAGGGAGGCGTCGATCTCGGTGAGGATCGCCTTGCGCGACAACCCGGCGCCGTTCGGTCCGGGGCGCATCCGGCCGTGGACCTTGGTGGCGATGACGATCTCATCCCTGCGGGCGTGCTCGGCGAGAGCCCTGCCGGTGATCTCCTCGCTCGAGCCGTCGGAGTAGACGTTGGCGGTGTCGAAGAAGTTGATGCCCGCTTCTATCGCCTGGCGGAAGAAAGGTCGGGCCTGCTCCTCGGGCAGGGACCACTCGTGGTTCCCCCGGGCGGGGTCCCCGTAGCTCATGCACCCGAGGCAGATGCGCGACACCTGCACACCGGTGTTGCCGAGGTTGACGTGCTCCATGGGTCCTCCCGACCGCTCGGCCGGCGCCGGCGCTCGCCGGCGGGGCCGAGATCCGGACCCTACCCGCCGCCAGCAGCGTGCGGCTACAGCGAGCGGTCGAGCACCCAGAGCGCCTCGTAGGGCGCGACCCGCACCCGCCCGTCGTCGTCGGGGCGGACCTCGCTGGCGGTGAGGGCGTCGGTCCCGGACCCCACCCGCAGTCCGGAGTGCTCCTCGATCACCCCGGCGGGGTAGGAGCGGGGCGACTCGGTGAAGTTGTACAGCTCGACGAGCGGGCCGAGGGGATGTCGCCTGGCGACGGCGAGCACCCCGGGGTCGACCACCGGGAGCACGTCGGTGGGGATCGACGCGTGCAGCTGCGGGAGACGGGAGCGCACCGCCGCGAGGTGGCGGATCCCCGACCACACCCGCTGCTCGACGGTTCCGGACAGGTGGCGCAGCTCGGCGCGCTCCCAGTCCATCCGAGGCCGGTGCACCCAGCGGTTGTCGGCGTCGTGACCGGCCTCGCCGGCCCATTCCCCGTCGTTGCCGATGGCGAGCTCGTCGCCCATCCACAGCACCGGGACACCACCCCACCCGAGGGCCACGGCGTGGGCGAGGAGGATCCGCCCGACCACCGAGTCGAGCTCTACCGGGTCGTCGCCGGCGGTGTCGCGGCCGGCGAGGCTGGCGGTCGTACCGCTGATCCGGCGGTCACCGGTGCCCAAGTCGTGCTGGAACACCAGGCCACGGGCGAAGGAACCGGGGAACGCCCCCGAGTAGTACTCGGAGAGGAACCGCCGGTGGGCTCCACCGTCCAGGCCGACCGCGGCAGCGTCGGCGTCGGAGACCGCCCAGCCGATGTCGTCGTGACCCCGGACGTAGGTGACCCACGCGGTGCTCGTCGGTTTCGGTGGCAGCCCGGACAGGGCGTGGGCCGCCAGGCGGGTGTCGCGGGACGCGAGGGTCGACCAGGTGTGGACCATCAGGCTGTTGTGGTAGGCGAGGTCGCACAGCTTTCCGTGGTCGGCGCCCGAACCGAAGTAGCCGACCAGGTCCTCGGGGCCGACGATCGCCTCCGCCTGCAACGCGACGGCCGGGGCAGCGATCCGGGTGAGCCCCCGGAGAGCCCGGGTGATCGCGTGCACCTCCGGCTGGTTCCGACAATCGGTGCCCATCCGCTTCCAGAGGAACGCGATGGCGTCGAGGCGGAGCACCTCTACTCCGAGGTTGGCGAGGAACAGCACCACCTCGGCGAGAGCTGCGAAGACCTCCGGGTTGGACCAATCGAGGTCCCACTGGAACGAGTTGAACGTGGTCCACACCCACGCCCCGACCTCGTCGTCCCAGGTGAAGTTCCCGGGGGCGAGCCCGGGGAAGACCTCCGGTAGGTGCATCTCGTAGGCGTCGGGCAGCTCGCGGTCCTCGAAGAGGTGGAAGAACGCCCGGTGACGCGCGTCGCCCCCCCTGGCCGCTCGCGCCCAGGGATGCTCACGAGCCACGTGGTTCAAGACCAGGTCCAGCACCAGGCTGATCCCCGAGCGCCGGAGCCGGCCGGCGAGGGCCCGGAGGTCGTCGATCGTGCCGAGGTCCGGCCGGACGCGGTGGTAGTCGGCCACCGCGTAACCCCCGTCGCTGTCACCCTCGGCGGTCATGAGCAAGGGCATCAGGTGCAGGTAGGTGACCCCCAGCTCCTCCAGGTAGGCGACCCGCTCGGCGACCCCGGCCAGGTCGCCGGCGAAACGGTCGGCGTAAGCGGCGTAGCCGAGCATCGACTCCGACTGGAACCAGTCCGGACGCAGGATCCGCTGCTCGTCGAGGCGGGCCAGGTCCCCGGGACGCTCGGAGTAGGCCCCGGCGGCGAGCACCACCAGGCGCTCGCCGAGCCCGGCGGCCACCTCCGGGTCGTACACCGCCCCGAGGCCCGCCTCCACGTCCGCCCACCAACGCTCGAGGCGAAGGGCGAAGCGCTCCCGCTTCCACCTCTTCTCCTCCCGGAGGCGTCGGGCGGCCAGCTGTTCGATGCGCGACGGGCCACTACGGGTCACTGGGGCCGAGAGCGTACCCACCCCGACGGGCCCGCCGGCGCGATCATGGCTGCATGCGCGCCGACGTCCCCCACCTGCTGCACTCCTTCGCCCGTCCGGCCGCAAGGCGCGACGAGTTCCTCGAGATCGTCTCGGGGGACGGGGCGGAGGTGCTCGACGCGTCCGGCCGGCGCTACGTCGATGCCCTCGGCAGCCTGTGGTACTGCAACGTCGGCCACGGACGCCGGGAGATCGCCGACGCCGTCTCGACCCAGATGCACCGCCTGGAGGCGTTCCACACCTTCGAGCGCTTCACCAACGGGCCGGCCGAGGCTCTCGCGGGTCGCCTCTCGGAGCTGGCCCCGATGCCCGACACCCGGGTGTTCCTCACCTCTGGGGGCTCGGAGTCGGTCGAGACCGCCGTCAAGCTCGCCCGGGCCGCCCAGGCCTGGGCCGGTCACCCGGAGCGGACGCTCGTCGTGAGCCGACGCCCCTCCTACCACGGGGTCACCTACGCCGCATTGAGCGCCACGGGGATCGCCGCCAACCAGCAGGGGTTCGGCCCACTCCTGCCCGACGTGGTGCAGGTCGCCCACGACGACCTCGACGAGCTCGACCGGCTCGGGGCGTCGCAGGCCGGGCGGATCGCGGCGGTGATCGCCGAGCCGGTCGTCGGTGCCGGAGGGGTGTACCCACCGGCCGACGGCTATCTCGCGGGGCTGCGCGCGCGTTGCGACGCCTGGGGTGCCTACCTGGTCCTCGACGAGGTCATCTGCGGTTTCGGTCGGCTCGGCCGGTGGTGGGGATCGCAGTACTTCGGGGTAGTTCCCGACCTGGTCACCTTCGCCAAGGGGGTCACCTCCGGTTACCTCCCGGTCGGCGGGGTGATCGTCGGGGCAGCGGTCCGCGACGCCTTGGAGGCCGACGAGTCCGCAGTGCTGCGCCACGGCTACACCTACGGCGGGCACCCGACAGCGGCCGCCGCCGCCCTCGCCAACCTCGACCTGTTGGAGGAGGAAGGGCTCGTCGAGCGGGCCCCGCTGATCGCCGGTTGCCTCGGTGCCGGGCTGGCCGGGCTGGTCGACGGCGACCGGATCGTCGCCTGCCGGGGTTTGCAGGGCATCTGGGCCGTCGAGCTGGCCGAGGGGTTGTCGGCGCCGTCGGTGCGCGACGCCTTGCTCGACCACGGGGTGATCGCCAGGCCGATCGGCGCCTCGATCCTCGCCTACTGCCCGCCGCTCGTGGTCACCGAGGAGCAGATGGAGCGTTGCGTGGACGCCACCCGGAGGGCTGTCGCCAACGCCAGCTACTGAAAGTGGGTGAACGGGCACGTCCCGGGGTTCTCGTCTAACCTGGGCGGGTGCTGCGAGCAGGTGGACGACCGGGGCGCGACCTGACCTTGACATCGCTGGGAGCTGCCGTCCTCCTGGTTCTCGCGTGGATCGCGCCGGGGATCCCCGCCGCCGCTGCGGGGAGCGCGCCGGCGGGGTGGCGGTCGGTCTCCTACGCCGGGGAGAGCTTCGACGTGCCGGCGCGCTGGACGACTTTCGACACCGCCACCGACCCCAGCGCCTGCGTGCGTTTCGACCGGCACGCGCTCTACCTCGGGGGGGAGGCCCGTCATGCGCTCTGCCCCACCCAGGCGGTCGGCGTCGAAGCCGCCGCCCAGGTCGAGAGGGTCTCCGTCGCCCCGCCGGGTCTGGTCGCCTCGGAGCTCGGCGGGCAGCCGGTCGAGATCGGGGCCCACCCGCAGGTGGAGCGGAGGTCGGTCGCCTGGTTCCCCGACACCGGGGTGGAGGTGACCGTCACCTGGGGTGACCAGCCGGCGATCGCGAGAGAACTGCTCGACTCCTTCCACCCGACCGGCGGGTCAGCTCCGGTCTCCGGCGGGCTCACCACCCGGGCCGGGTCCGTCGCCCGCAGTGCCTCGGGCGCACCGCCCGTCCCGATGTCCGCCCCGGTCTCGTCGAGCGCGGCCGGCTCCGCTCCGGGTTCCACCAAGGCGTCGTCGGTCGGCTCGGGCCAGGTCGGACCGGCCGTGGCCGACGTGCTCGGCTTCGACGCCTGCGGAGCGCCGAGCACCCAGACGATGAGCTCCTGGCTGCTGAGCTCTCCTTACCGTGCGATCGGTGTTTACCTCGGCGGCGCCAACGCCGCCTGCGGAGGCGAGGGTCTCTCGTCTTCCTGGGTGCAGACCGAGACCTCGGCCGGGTGGGACCTGATCCCGATCTACGTCGGTCTGCAGGCAGCTTGCGCCTTCCAGAAGGGCCTGGCCCCGATCGACGCGGTCGACGCCGGCGCCGAGGGAGCCGCCGCCGCGGAGGACGCGGTCTCCGAAGCGGTCTCGTTCGGCCTCGCGCCCGGGAGCCCGATCTACTACGACATGGAGGCCTGGAACACCGCCGACGCGACCTGCTCCCAGGCAGTGATCGCCTTCATCGAGTCCTGGACCACCACCCTGCACGTCCTCGGTTACAGCTCGGGGATGTACGGCTCGGCCGACGCCGGCCTCGCCCAGGACATCGTTCCGCTCTACGGCCAGACGGGGGCACCCGACGACCTGTGGTTCGCCGACTGGGACGGCAGCACGACGGTCACGTCGAGCTACATCCCCCCGACCGCCTGGCCCGCGGGGTCCCGCCTCAAGCAGTACTCGGGCAACGTCACCGAGACCTACGGGGGCGCGACCCTCGCGATCGACCAGGACAGCATCACCGGCGCGGTGGTCGGTCTCGGCCAGCCGATCGTGGCGGCGATGTCGGAACCGGCCGGCGCTCCCGGTTCGCAGGTGGAGATCACCGGCGCCCACTTCGCGACCGACTCGACCACGGTCGACTTCGGTGGGGTGCCCTCCCCGCAGGTGGACGTCATCTCGAGCGGAACGCTCCTCGCGACGGTGCCCGCCACCGTGCCCGGCCCGGCGGACGTGACCGTCACGACCGGCGGTGGTGGGACCAGCGCCTCGGTGCCGGCGGAGGACTTCAGCGTGCGCGCCGACGTGGCGGCCGCGTCCGACCCGCTCACCGGTGGTTACTGGGCGACGACCGCCGAGGGCAACGTCGCGAACGTGGGCTCCCCCTGGTACGGCTCGGCGGTCGGCGCGGCGCCGCCCGGAGGGATCGTCGGTATCGCCGCGGACCCGGCGACCGGCGGCTACTGGGTGGTCAGCGCCGACGGCAACGTCTACCACTACCACGCGCCGTGGTGGGGCTCTCCGTTCGGGAGGGCACCAGCCGGGACGGTCACCGGTATCGCCGCGGACCCGGCGACCGGCGGGTACTGGGTGGTCACCTCGGCCGGCAACGTCTACCAGTACCACGCCCCGTGGCTGGGCTCGCCCTACGGGCACCTGCCCCCGGGCTCGACGGTCACCGGTATCGCCGCGGACCCGGCGACCGGCGGGTACTGGGTGGTCACCTCGGCCGGCAACGTCTTGCACTACCACGCCCCGTGGTTCGGTTCGCCGTTCGGCGCTCTGGCGTCGGGGGCGACGGTCGTGGGCCTCGCCGCCGACCCCGCCTCCTCCGGCTACTGGCTGGCGACCGACACCGGAGGGGTGTACGGCTACGGTGCCCCGTCCCTCGGCGGCTGGTCCTCGACGCCGCCGACCCCGGTCGTGGCGATCCTCCCGAACGCCACCGGCTACGAGCTGTTGACCGCCGGTGGCGCCACGCAGTCGGTCCCCCCGACCACGACCGTCCCGGCCCCGACCACCACGGTGCCGACCACCACCACCACGGTGCCGACCACCACCACCACCATCACGACGACGACCCCGACCACCACGACGACGACCACCACCCGGTGAGCCTGCCCTCGGCGCCGGCGTGGCGCGACTCTGGGGGGACCGGTCAGCTGAGCCCGGGAAGACCGTCGAGGCTGGTCGAGTTGTGGGCGGCACGGTAGGAGGCGAGCCCTTCGCGCCCCTTGCGGGCCGCCCACTCGTCCATCGTCGGCCGGTGACCGGCGAAGGCCATGAACGGGACGCCGTAACCGCAGGAGTCGGCGACCCGGGTCACCTCCACCACCACCACGCTGCGCACCCCCGGGCCGTCCGGATCTCCGCCGCGGGCGACGAACCGGCCCGCGAGGTGGTCCCAGTCGGGGTCGCCGGGCAGCACCGCCCGGCCCCGACCGTGCAGGCGGACGATGCGGGGGGCGCCCTCGAAGGCACAGGCCATCACCACGATCCGGCCGTCGTCGGAGAGGTGGGCGAGGGTCTCGATCCCGCTCCCGGTCTGGTCCAGGTAGGCGACCCGGCCGGAGTCGAGCACCGCCAGCTCCCCGCGGTTGCCCTTGGGGGAGAGGTTCAAGTGACCGTCCCGGTCGGAGGGGGCGGTCGCCACGAAGAACACCGGTTGTGCCTCCAGCCACTCGCCGAGCCGACCGTCGATCCCGTCGTGGATGCGTCCCATCCACCAAGTCTGCCCGTCCCGGCGGGGGCGGGGGCGGGGGCGGGGGACCGCCGATAGGGACAGCGGGGAGCGCGCCAGGCGGTCAGGAGCGCCGCGAGACGTGCAACGCCCAGCGGCGTTGCTCGCCGGTAGGGGTAGCTCCGCCGTAGGCGGCCGCTTCGACGAGCGCCGCGGCGCGCGCCATCGTCGCTGCGGTGTCACCGCTGGAGGCGTCGATCGCCGACGCGTAATCCGCCAGGGTGTCGCCCGGCCGGCGGGGGAGCCCGGCGCTCCGCCCGGCCCGCTCCAGGTTCGCGGCGACTTTCTCCTCCCAGGTGGAGGGACGCCTCCGGGACCACCACGTCCCGGCCGCCAGCAGCCCGGCCAACCCGCAGGCGGCCCCCACCGGCACCGGCGGCACCCCCCGCAGCGCCCGGCCGAGGTCGCCCCAGACGGCGGCTCCCGCAGACGGGGTCGCCAGCGGCACCGAAGCGGTCGGGTCGAAGTCCTGCCACCCGTAGCGCGGGAACCACACCTGCACCCACGCGTGGGCGTCGTCGGCCTCCACCCGGTACAGACCGGTGAGCGGATCATACGATCCCGGCACGTAGCCGACCGCTTCCCGGGCGGGGACCCCGAGGGTGCGCAGCATCACCGCCAGCGACGTGGAGATCTGCTCGCAGTAGCCGACCCGGTTGCCGAAGAGGAGCTCGTCGACGGTGTCGGCCCCCGGCGGCAACGGCGGGATCGCCGTCGAGTACCGGATGTGGTCCCCGATCCAGGAGATCAACGACTCCACCTCGGCGTAGGTCGAGGAGCTACCGGCGGTCACCCGCCGGGCGAGGGCGGCGACCCGACGGTAACGGCGGGGCAGCTCGGTGTAGCGGCGCATCTCCCCGGCGGGCAGCCCCGGGCCGGTCGCGGAGGCGAGCGCGGCCGGCCCGGGATCCTCGAGGCTCGACTCGACGGTGTAGACCGCACCCTTCCCGAGACCGACCGGTGAGACGATCGTGCCGTCGGAGCCGACGAACAGCTCCGGGGACGGGAACCACACCTCGACGGCCCGTCCGGCATGGAACACCAGGTCGGCGGACCCCGCCGAGAGGTAGAAGGTCTGCAGGTCGCCGCGACCGCCGACGGCCCCACCCTCGGGCGGTGGCAGGCTGAAGGGCGAACCGCCCCGCAACACCCGGCGCGCCGGGCGGCTCTGCGACCAGCTCTGGCCGTTCCAGGTGTCGAAGGTCTCCCCGAGCCAGAACGACGGGCGGGTCGCCCGCACCCGCATCACGATCCGGTGACCGAGCCTGCCGCGGATCGCGGTGTCGAGGTCGCCGGCGAAGCCGAGGTAACCGCCGACACGCGTCGGGCCGGTCCTGCTGCCCGGCTGGGAGATCTCCGCGGGGAGCCCGGCGTCGCCGGCGAGGGCGCCGGGGATCGCCACCCGGTCCGGCCCTCCTGCGGGGTAGCGGCTGAAGATGTCCAGACGGGCGGAGACGGCCGGCGCCGGCAGCGCCACGAAGGCCCCGACCGCCACCGCCACCACGCAGGCGACGGCGCCGGCGGTACCGGCGAGCGACAGTGGCGCGCCGCTGCTCGAGCGCCACCGCTCGAGCAGGGTCCACCAGGCGAGCGCCGCCCAGACCGCTACCGGCGCCGCGAAGGCGAGGTCGACGGCCTGGGCGGCTTCGATCGCCATCAGACCACCGGAGGCGACCAGGGCGAAGAGCAGGTCGGTGCCGGCCGGCACGTGGAAGGAATGGAGCACCAGGACGGCCACGAACAGCACGGTCAGGGCCGACTCGACGGCGGTGATGTCGCTGATCGGCCCGGAGTCGATCCGCACCCCGAACCACCCGATCGCGCCGAGAGCGCCGGCGGCCACCACCAGCTTGACCCATCCCGGCGGAGCCGCCCGGGTCGCCCACGAGAACGACATGCCGGTGACGACGAGAGCCGTGGCGGCCAGGCCCGCGGCCCAGGGCAGCTCGCCCCCAGCAGAGGCGGCGAGGAGCGACACCGCCACTGCGGCGCCGCAGGCGACCCGGAAACGGACCGACTCCTCGGGAGGGCGGGGGGCG
>JAKABK010000304.1 GCA_021796905.1 Actinomycetes bacterium | reverse complement strand
ACGATGCTCGCCGTGGGTGCGGGGAGCGGCCTCGCAGGCCGCCTGTTCGGGATCGCCGAGCTCGACGGGATCGCCGCGGCGGCGGTGGTCGCGGTGCTCGCCGCCTGGGCGTGGACCGCCCGTCAGGACTACCGCCTGGAGGTCCAACGCAGCCTCCACCCTGCCCTGCCGGCCCCCGGGCAGCGCAACGCAGTGGAGGTCCGGGTAGCCAACGCCGGGCCACGGCGCACCCCTGTGCTCGCCCTCCACGACCCCTTCGACGGGGCCGGTCCCCGCAAGCTGCTCGCCCCGCTCGGGCCGGGAGGGCAACGGGTGTGGCGCTACGAGCTGCCCGAGCTGCGGCGCGGCAGCTTCACGATCGGCCCGCTCGTGACCGAGCTCGACGATCCCTTCGGTCTCGCGCGCAAACGGGTCCCGGTCGGGGAACCGGGCCGGCTGGTCGTCCACCCGCGGGTGGTCCCCCTCCGGCTGCCGGTCGTCGCCCGGGCCTCCCGGGCCGAAGGGGTCTCCGAGGCGAGCCGTGACGGGGGCCAGGAGCTGTCGGACCTGCGCGAGTACGTGCCCGGCGACGACGTGAGGCGCATCCACTGGCCGAGCACCGCACGCGCCGACGCCCTGCTGGTCAGGGAGGACCGGGTCGAGCGGCTCGGTCGGGTGCTGGTCGTGCTCGACCTGCGCCGGGAGGTCTGGACCGAACAGGCGCTCGAGTGCGCCCTGGAGGCGGCGGCGAGCGTCGCCTCGGACGCCTGCGCACGGGGCTTGCAGGTGCGTCTGGCGGCCACCGACGGCGGCGACTCCGGTCTCGGGAGCAGCTCCAGGCACCGGGCCCGGATCCTCGACCAGCTGGCCACCGCCTCGCCGCACCCGGCCGGCGTGCTGCTCGGGACCTCCGGGGGCGACGGGATCGCAGGGCCCGGCGGGATCGCGCCCTCGGCGCTCGCCGCCAGCGACCACACGATCGTCTGCACGAGCGACCGGGCGTCCAGCGGTGACTTCCGGGGCGTGCTCAACCGGCGGCGCCGGGCTCCGCTCACCCTGGTTGTCGTCGACACCGGCGGCCACCGGTCCTTCGCCCCCCCGCCCGGGGCGCGCACCGTTAGGGTCGCCCCGGGACAGGACTTCGCCGCCGCCTGGCGGGACGGCGCCCCCCGGTGAGCACAGCCACCCGGCCCCCGGCGACGCTCGGCGCTGCGGCAACCCCCGCCCGCTACCGGCCGGCCGACCGGGGAGCGCCGGCGCCGCCCACCGCGACCTGGCCGGGTTGGCTCCCCGAGGTGAGCCTGGCGCTGCTGCTCACGGTCTCGGCCCTCGCCTTCGGCCGGGTCTACCGGGGTGGGGGCTGGGAGGGTTCGGCGCTGGCGCCGGCGCTGGGCGCTCTCGGCGTCGTCGCGCTGACCCGGAGGTTGGTTCGCTCCCGGCCGGTGGCGATGGCGATCGACACCCTCGCGGTGCTCCTCGTCGTCTGCTGGACGGTGGTCCCCGGCTCGACGACAGCCGGCCTGCCACTCCTCCACACCTGGCGGACCGCCGCCCGGGTGCTGTCCGGCTTCGGCCGACAGTTCGAGGCCGCCGTGCCACCGGCCGACCCCACACGGGCTTTCCTGTTGCTCACCGCAGCCGGGGTGGGCGCCGCCGGCCTCGCCGCGGCCTGGCTCCGCTCCGCCCGGGGACGGCGGGCGGTGGCGGCCGCCCCCGCCCCGGCGGTGGCGGTGTTCCTCGCCGGCTGCATCCTCGGGGCCCCGAAGGGCCGGGTCCTCTCGGTGCTCCTCGAGATCCTGGTGCTCGGCGTGCACCTGCTCGTCGAGCACGCCGCCAACAACGCGGACCCGTCGCTATGGGTGGCGGGGGTCGAGGCGCCGGCTATCGAACGTCCGGGCCGGGTCGGTTTCCGGATCCTGGTGCTCGCCGCCGCGGCGGCAGCGGTCGTCTCCGCGCTACCCGGGCCCGACGGCCACGGGGTGCTCGGCTGGAAGACGATCGGTCAGGGCGGCGGGACCCGGATCATCGTCAGCCCGATGGTGTCGCTATCGACGCGCATCGTCGACAACGCCAGGGCCGACGTGTTCACCGTGCGCAGCTCGACCCCCGCCTACTGGCAGCTGACCACCCTCGACGAGTACTCCGGCGGCACCTGGCAGGCCGGGCGGGCGTCCTACGAGGACTTCGGCGGGAAACTGCCGAGCAGCGGCCCCCGGGAACCCCCGAGAGGGGCCCGCAAGGTCGTCGAGCGTTTCCACATCCAGGCGCTCGACTCCCCCTGGCTACCCTCCGCGTTCGACCCGGTATCGGTGCGGGGCGCTTCGGGGGTGCAGTACAACCCGGGCACCGGGAGCCTGCTGTCGGAGCGGCCCACTTCCAACGGCGAGACCTACACCGTCACCGCCCTCGAGACGCTCGCCACCCTCGACGCGAAGAAGCTCGAGTCCGCCCCGAGCCTCACCCACGTCCACCTGCCGGCGGCGTCCACCTCGCTGCCGTCGTCGGTCCCCTCCCGGGTCCGGGCCCTGGCGCGGCGGATCGTCGCCCACACCCACAGCGAGTACGCCGAGGCCCTCGCCCTCCAGGACTACTTCTACGGGCCGGAGTTCACCTACAGCCTCCATCCGCCGGTGGACGGCTCGGGGATCGACGCGATCGAGACCTTCTTGTTCAAGACCCGCACCGGGTACTGCCAGCAGTTCGCGGGCTCGTTCGCCGTCATGGCCCGCTCCCTCGGGATACCGACACGCCTCGCGGTCGGTTTCACCACCGGCCAGCGGATCGGCAGGGACCGTTACCAGGTGACCGACGCCGATGTGCACACCTGGCCGGAGGTGTGGTTCCCCCGCTACGGCTGGGTTCCCTTCGAGCCGACGAAAGGCGCCCCCGGCGCCGGGTTCGCCATCCCGGGCGCCGCAGCCGTGACCGGCAACACGAGCCGTCCCTCCTCGATCGTCCGGCGTTCCACGAGGACGAACCCGAACCGCTCGAGCACCCCGGCCACCCCTTCGACGACGGTGGCCCCGAGCGGGTCGACCAGTCCGGTCCCTTCCGCCCGTCGGTCCGGCGACGTCCTGCACCGACGCCAGGCGGGCGGTCCGGGGGGCCCGCGAGCGGGCACCCCGACCGGCCTCCCGGGCGCCAACCACCCGAGCCGAGTCGGGTCCCGCTCCCTGCGCCGGTCCCGCCCGGCGACCAGCAACCTGACCTGGGCGCTCGAAGGGCTCCTCGGGGCGCTCGCCGCCGCCGGGGCCCTGGCGGCCGCCGATCTCAGCGCGGCCGCGCTGCGCCGTCGGCGGCGGAGGAGACGGATCGACGCGGCGGGCCCGGGCAGCCCGGTCGGCACCCTGCTGCTCTGGGAGGAGATGGCCGAGTCGCTCGCCACCGTCGGCATCCGGCGCAAGGAGTGGGAGTCGGCGCCAGGCTTCGGCGCCCGCGCCGGCGGTTCGCTCG
>JAKABK010000303.1 GCA_021796905.1 Actinomycetes bacterium | reverse complement strand
CGGGCTCAGGCCGGGCACCTCACGCTCACGTGCTCGCCGTGGTGGCGGACCCGCTCACCCCGCAGGAGGGCGGGCAGCACCTCGAGCATCTCGTCGAGCCGCCGGCCCCGGGTGCTCCCCGAGACCCCGGCAGCCGTGAGCTCCTCGGGGAGCTCCCCGCCGACGCCCACCCCGAGGCGGAGACGTCCCGGGGCCAAGGCGTCGATGGTCGTCAACTGCTTGGCGGTCCAGACCAGGCTTCGCAGCCCGAGCTGCAGAACGCTCACCCCGAGCGCGATCCGCTCGGTGACCGCCGCTGCCGCAGCGAGCGAGCAGAGCGAGTCGAGCACCGGCGCCGGGCACAGAAGGTGGTCCCCCACCCACAGCCCGTCGAAGCCGAGCTGCTCGGCCCGGCGCGCCGCGGCGGTCACCGGTGGGATCCCGCAACCGAAGGGGTCGAAGCTCGGGGCGAGCACCCCCCAACGCATCGGTTCCTCCACGCCCATGAGCTTGCCACCCGGGGACGACGCCACCGAACCTCGCGATCGCCGCGAGCTGCTCGGCCGCCCCTGACCGGCGGCGGGCCGCTACTGCTCGTCGTCGCGCGCGCCGCCGACCGGGACGCTCCGGCCGCCGGCCGCCTCGAGCTCCTCGACGGTCATCAGCACCGCCCGGGCCTTTGAGCCCTCCGACGGGCCGACCACCCCCCGCTGCTCGAGCAGGTCCATCAGCCGGCCGGCCCGGGCGAAACCGACCCGCAGCTTGCGCTGGAGCATCGACGTGGACCCGAGCTGGGAGCGAACCACCAGCTCCCGGGCCGCTTCGAGCAGGTCGTCGTCGTCGTCACTGCCCGACCCGCTGCCCATGCCGGTGGGCCCGTCGTCGGAGCCCTCGACGCCCTCCACGTAACAGGGCTCGGACTGGCGACGCCAGTGGGCGACCACCTTTCGGACCTCGTCCTCGTCGACCCACGCACCCTGGATACGCCGGGCGACACTCGACGACGCGCTCAGCAAGAGCATGTCGCCTTTCCCGATCAACCTCTCCGCACCCGGCTGGTCGAGGATCACCCGGCTGTCGGCCAGCGACGACACCGCGAAGGCGAGCCTCGACGGCACGTTCGCCTTGATCACCCCGGTGATCACGTCCACGCTCGGTCGTTGCGTGGCGATCACCAGGTGGATCCCGACCGCGCGGGCCATCTGGGCGATCCGTACGATCGACTCCTCGACATCACGAGCGGCGACCATCATCAAGTCGTTGAGCTCGTCGATCACCACCAGGATGAACGGCAGACGCTCGTAGCTGGCCGGCTCGGCGCCGAGCTCGGGAGGCCCCGACAGGTCCCCCCGGTCGTAGGCGGCGTTGTAGCCGGTGACGTCCCGGACGCCGACCTCGGCGAGCAGGTCGTAGCGGCGTTCCATCTCGTGGACCGCCCACGCAAGGGCGTTCGCGGCCTTCTTCGGGTTGGTGACCACCCCGGTGAGCAGGTGCGGCAGCCCGTTGTACTGGCCGAGCTCGACCCGCTTGGGGTCCACCAGGATCAGGCGTACCTGGTCGGGGGTGGAGCGCACCAGGATCGAGGTGAGCAGCGAGTTGATGCAGCTCGACTTGCCCGCCCCGGTCGCCCCCGCGATCAGGATGTGGGGCATCGTCGCCAGGTTGGCGAGCACCGGGCGCCCCGCGATGTCCCGGCCGATCCCGACCTCCAGGGGGTGGGTCGCGGCGCGGGCCTCCGCCGAGGTGAGGATGTCGCCGAGCGAGACCTGTTGGCGTTGGGCGTTGGGGACCTCGACACCGATCGCCGAGCGCCCCGGGATCGGCGCGAGGATCCGGACGTCGGCGGCCGCCATCGCGTAGGCGATGTCACGCTGGAGGTTGGTGACCTTGGCGACCTTGACCCCCGGGCCGAGCTCGAGCTCGTAGCGGGTGACCGTCGGACCGACGGTCATGCCGACCAGGCGGGTCTCGACGCCGTGGGCGGCGAGGGCGTCCTCGAGCACCCGACCCTGGCGGCTGACCGCGGCCCGGTCGACCGCGAAGGTCTCGGCCCGCTTCAAGATGGTGACCGGCGGCAGCTTCCAGGTGCCCGGCTCGGCGGCCGGTCCGAGCCCGATACGCAACTGCTCGGGCTCATCGGGCGTCTCGGGGGGCAGGTGGACGGCCGGCTCCGGACGGGCGGGGACGGGCTCGGGGTCCGGGGTGCCACCGGCGGGAGTGTCGGGCGCCGGGGTGCCCGGACGGCGTCGGCGGGCCCGGGGCGCACCGTCGGGCTCGGGCGCCGGGTCGTCGCCGACCGTGGTGTGCTCGTCGTCGTCGTCGCCCTCGACCAGGGCGTCGCGTACCGCGCGGAGGCTCCTGCCGGCGCCCCTGGCGAGGAGCCGGACGGCCGAGACCACCCACCCACCCGCCCGTCGCAGCGGGGTGGAGGTGAGCACGAGCAGGGCGAGCACGCCGAGGGCAGCGAGGACCACCCCGGCGCCGGCGGCCGACAGCCCGGCACGCAGCGGGTCGCCGACCCCGATTCCGAGCAGACCCCCGGCGGAGCGGACCGTCGCCAACAGCGGCCGGCCGGCGAGCCGTGACGGCGCCCTGGCCAGGTCGAGCAGGCCGCAGACCGCCACCAACAGCAGCACCGACCCGCCGACAGCGCGGGCCGCTCCGGGACGGTGACGGGGGGGAAAGACCTCGCCTTCCCGCTCCTCGGGCGGGTGCGAGGCCAGCACCAGGCCGGCGCCGGCAGCGGCGAGGGCCGGGGGGAGCAGCACCCGGGCCAAGCCGAGCAGGTCGGCGCTAGCGGTCCGCACCCCCCGACCGAACGGCCCGGCCAGGTCGCTGTAGGTCCCGAGCCCGGTGAGCACCGCGAGCAGGAGCAGCAGACCACCCCACGCCTCGGGAGGCACCTTCCCGAGCAGCTCGCCGGCCGGCCGGCGGGGAGGCGGCGCCGGACGGCGCCGGGCCGGGCGGCGGGAAGGCGACGCCGGCGCCCGACGAGTGGTGGTGCCGGCGCGACGCCGGGTCTGGCTCGTCGTCACAACACTCACAACACTAACAGGAGCCACTGGGGCACCAAGGGCGCTCGGCCGGTGGAGCGGGAGTGGTGCCACCGGGGGTGGTGCCCCCGTCCCGCCAGGGCTCGCTAGGGTTCGCGGCTCGGGCATCAAGACCCCCCGGGCCGCTGACGGAGCGGACCAGTGGCAGGTCGGAGCGGTGGCAGGTCGGAGCGGTGGCAGGTCGGAGCGGTGGCAGGAGGAGTGGCGGACACGGTGGCAGCCCGGAAGAGCAGGAGCGGGACCGGCCACGGGATCCTCGGTGCCGGATTGTTGCTCGCAGCGGTGACCCTCGCCGCCTGCGGCGCGTCGGGCGGGGGCGCTGCCCGTGCAGGCGGGGACAACACGTCGATCCCGGCGGGCAGCACACCGGCGGGCAGCACACCGGTGGGCAGCGCTGCCAGCTCG
>JAKABK010000302.1 GCA_021796905.1 Actinomycetes bacterium | reverse complement strand
GGTCGGTGTCGCCGCCGACCGGACCGGTGGCTTCTGGCTGGTCAGCGCCGGGGGCGGGGTCGCCGGCTTCGGCGCTCCCTTCTACGGTAGGGTCCGCACCCCGGCCGGGGACTGACCGAGCACCTACCGCCGGGGGCGTCCACCGACCCGCCCGCCGAGTCGGCGTTACGGCCCGGGCGTGACATGCTGGCTCGGGTGGCAGTGACCCCGAGCCCGACACCCGGACCGGTCCCGCCGGCGGTGATCACCGGCAGCGCTCAGGCGTTCCCGCCGGTGGTGAGCCAACTGGACCTGTGGGACGGGTACTTCGGACCGCTGCTCGGCGGGGACCGCTGGGCGCGACGGGTGTTCCTGCACGCCGGCGTCGAACGCCGCCACTGCGTGATCGACCCGAGGTACGAGGACGTCTCGGGATGGTCGACCGCCGCCCGGATGCGCCGCTACGCCGACGAGGGGGCCGCCCTGGCCAAGGCGGCGGTGGCCGGAGCCCTCGACGACGCCGGCGTCGGCGCCGACCGGGTCGGGCTGCTCGCCGTGGCCTCCTGCACCGGGTATGCCGCCCCGGGCATCGACGTCCGCCTCGCCGGCGATCTCGGCTTCGGGCCCGGCACGCAGCGCCTCCTGGTCGGGCACATGGGCTGTCACGCTGCGATCCCGGCCCTCGGCGCGGTCGCGGACCACGCCCGGGCCCGGGGCTCGGTGGCGGTGCTGCTCTGCCTGGAGCTGACCAGCCTGCACCTGCAAGCCGATCTCGGCCGGCCGGGTGAGCGTCCCGGGGCGGTCGACCTCGACCAGCTGGTCAGCCACGCCCTGTTCGGCGACGCCGCCGCCGCAGTGGTCGTCGAGCCTGCCGGCGCCGCGCTGGCCGGGCCGGGGCGCCTGAGGCTGGTCGACGTCGCCGCCTGCAGCGACCCGGCGACCGCCGGACTGATGACCTGGGAGCTGACCGACGCCGGGTTCCGCATGACCCTGTCCCGTCAGGTGCCCGACGTCCTCGCCCGCCACGTCGCCGGTCTCGTCGACCTGCTCTGCCAGCGCAACGGCCGCGACCGGGAGGAGATCGCCGGCTGGGCGGTGCACCCCGGCGGACCGCGGGTCCTCGACGTCGTCGCCGACCGTCTGGGCCTGCCGGCCGAGGCGCTGGCCGACTCCCGGGGCGTGCTCGCCGAGCACGGCAACTGCTCGTCGGCGACGATACTGGTGGTCCTCGACCGCCTCACCCGGGACCGGTGCCTGCGGGCGGGCCAGGCGGTGGTGGCCCTGGCGTTCGGACCCGGGCTCACCCTCTACGCCGCGCTGCTCGAAGCGACCGCCTGAGCCCCGGGGAGCGGCGGCCGGAGCTGGAACCGACGCCCGGAGCTGCGAGCTTTAGAGGACATGGGAAAGAGGGCCGCGACCCGCCGCAGGCGCCGCGGTGTCCACCCGCCCGCCGCTGCTCGCCACGATCCCCGCCGAGCGGCTTGCGGAGCACCGCAGCGGGACTTACGCTACCGCCAGCAAGGGCCTGATATACAAGATCGGGCCGGACCCCAGGGGGAGACCAGCGGTGACAGAGCACGAGAGCAGCGGCACATTCGGTCCCTATCCCCGGCGTGACTTCCTGCGCCAGGCGGTCGGCGGGGCGACGGTGATAGGAGCCGGCGGCCTGCTCGCCGCCTGCGGGTCCTCCAAGCCGGCGGCGACCAAGACCTCCGGCGGGTCGTCGAGCTCGTCGCCGTCGACCAGCGGGTCGTCGGGCAAGCCCAAGCGGGGCGGGACGATCACCCTCGCCGCCACCGGGGGAGGCTCGTCGGACACCCTCGATGGTGATGCGGCGGTCAACACCCTCGACTTCGCCCGCACCCCGCAGCTCTACGACACGCTGATGGAGACCACCGCCGACAACGTCCTCTACCCCCATCTCGCCGAGGAGGTGACCGCAAACTCCGACGCGACCGTCTGGACCATCCGGGTCCGCAAGGGGATCGAGTTCCACAACGCCAAGCCGCTCACCATCGACGACGTGCTGTTCACCTTCCAGCGCATCCTCACCAACAAGCTCTCGGCAGCAGCCAGCCTCCAGAAGATGGAGCTGAAGAACGCAAAGAAGCTCGACGCCTACACCGTCCAGATCCCCCTCACCCAGGCCAACGCCATCCTGCCCTGGGACCTCGTCGGCAACGGGGAGATCAGCATCGTCCCGATCGGCTTCGACCCGAAGAAACCGGTGGGGACCGGACCTTTCGTGTACGAGTCGTTCACTCCCGGCCAGCGCAGCGTCTTCACCCGCAACCCCAACTACTTCCTCACCGGCCTGCCCTACCTCGACCGGGTCGTGATCGACGACTTCTCGGACCAGGCGTCCCAAGTCGACGCGCTGACCTCGGGAGCAGCCACCTGCGCCAGCGGTCTCACCGTGCCGAGCGTCGCCACGGTCAAGAGCGGGGGCAAGGTCCCGATCATCTGGAAGAGCCCCGGCTGGGTGCCGTTCACCATGCGCCTCGACAAGGCCCCGTTCAACGACCCCGATGTGCGGATGGCGATGCGCCTCGTGGTTGACCGGCCCGAGATGCTGAAGGTGGTGAACGGCGGCTACGGGCTCGTCGGCAACGACGTGTTCGGCATCACCTACCCCGACTACGACACCGCCCTGCCCCAGCGGGTCCAGGACATCGAGAAAGCCAAGTACCTGCTGAAGAAGTCCGGTCACGAGGGCCTCACCGTCGAGCTGGTCACCTCCGACATCGCCAACGGGGCGATCGAGTCGGCGACGGTGCTCAAGCAGCAGGCGGCGGCCGCCGGGATCACCATCAACTTGAACACCGTCACCAGCACCACCTTCTTCGGCCCCAACTACCTGCGCTGGACCTTCGCCCAGGACTGGTGGAGCGGCTACCCCTACCTGCGCCAGGCCGGCTACTCGATGGTGCCCGGCGCCCCCTGGGACGAGACCCACTGGGACACCAGCCCTTACGCGTCGAAGTACCTGAGCCTCTACAAACAGGCCCTCGCCCAGCCCGACACCGCCAAGCAGAACGAGCTGGTCCACGAGATGATGACGATGGACTACGACTACGGCGGGTACATCATCCCGACGTTCAACCCGATCATCGTCGGACAGTCCAAGTCGCTCCAGGGCGTGGTCGACCAAGAGGCCCTCGACCCGTGGATCGAGTACCGCTTCCGGGACCTCTGGCTGGACTGACCCCCTCCGCTGCCCACGGCCACCGGCACCGGAAGGGTCAGGGGAGCCGGGAGGAGTCGACCTGGTCGAGGTCACCGACCCCGTTGGTGACCCCGCCGCCGCCGCTCCACTGCCAACCCACCGCCAGCGGGCTCGCGGCGCTCACCCCGCCGAAGAACTCGGCGCAGGTCGACCCGCCCGGTAGGCACCAGGCGTAGGGTCGGCGGGCGAGGCTCGCGGTGCCCGCGCTGTAGGTCCACTCGAGCAGGTGGTGAGA